>JAJDAB010000368.1 GCA_029262095.1 Candidatus Hydrogenedentota bacterium | reverse complement strand
CGAGATTGCGTCGCCCGCGTTTACAGCCTTTCCGATTTCCGGTAAGTCCACATAGGTGACATCGCCCAATTGTTCCGCGGCGAACGCTGAGATTCCGACGGAGCAGGTCTTGCCATCGTCAAGCACCCACTCATGTTCGCGTGTATATTTCCGATCGGTTGGATACATCGTGCAGCCTTTCTGGTTCTCCAGAGGGAATGATCCCTACTATTTTCGGCAGGTGCCGTCTTTATAAAACGGCAACTTCACTACATCTACTTCGAGACCTCGCGGCCCTGCTTTAAGTTTGGTTCCCGCATCTAGACAATTTTCGTCGAGATAGGCGAGACCGATGCCGTGGCCGACGCTAGGCCCGAACGTGCCGCTGGTCACGACGCCGACAGGCTTGCCGTCCCGGCGCAACTCAAAATCATGACGCGGCGCGCGACGATCGGGACTCGCAATAGCGGCCAATCGCGAATATCCACCAGCGTCACGCTGTGCCGCAAGTGCGTCCTTGCCGATGAATTCCGTATCCCAGGCCACAAACGTTTCCATCCGCGCCTGAAGCGGCGTCCGTGTTTCATCGAAGTCCTGGCCGGAAAGCGCGTACCCGACTTCCGTACGCAACGTATCGCGTGCGCCCAACGCGGCCGGGGCTACTTCTTCATTCGCGAGTAGTGCACGCCACAACGGCACCGCCAATTCGTTTGGTACAAAAAGCTCGAAGCCCATCTCACCGGTGTACCCTGTACGAGACGCGAGAATGGCTTCACCATTCCATTCTGCGTGCCGGATCTCAAAATACTTCAATTCGGCCGCCATCGGAAGTTCGCGCACCAAAACGTTGCGTGCAAGTGGCCCCTGGATATCGATCTTCGCCGTCGTATCCGTGACATCCTCGACCCCATCACCCGCACGCGAAAAAATCTCTGCAACCGTCGCACGCGGACCGGCGTTCGTGACAACGAACAGATCGTCGTCGGCTAGTTTCATTGTGATGATATCGTCGATGATGCCGCCAGACTCATTGAGCAGTGCACCGTATTTCGAACGATTGACTTTGAGTTTGACGGGATCGGAGCAGACGAGTTCACTGTACGCACGAACAGCATCCACGCCTCGCACACGAAATTCCGCCATGTGCGAACAGTCGAAGAGCGATGCCAATGAACGGGTGTGCTGGTGTTCTTGCACAATGCCCGCGAATTGGACGGGCAGAGCCCAGCCGTTGAAATCGACAATTTTCCCACCGAGCGAAACGTGCTCGTCATATAGCGGCGTTTGGAGCAAGGCACCCTCCCGTGTAACGGGTTTACGAACGCACAGTATATATGGCGCTACGCAGCATAACCGGGTGCCCAGGCGATCGGCAGGAATAGCCAGCGCGCCGGTCCACCGTGGTTCAACCCACGTCAATTCGCCAGTATCGGCACGCCGTAAACCGATACTCTGCCAGCCAGACTCGCCGACTGTCAACTAGGTCTAGGATAGATTGGATTAATCAATTAGGCGGTGGGATTGCGCTGCAGTGCAGCTGATTCGCCGGGAATTGAGATCGCATGAAGCGCACGGGCGAACGCGCGACCGTCGGGGAATCGGCTCGCCGGGTCAGCCGCGGTGGCCTCGCGGATACATGCCGCTATGTTGTCCGGAAGCCGGTCCAGTTCATCTTCGTCGCTGCCAAGCAACAATTCGCGCAACGTAACACCTAACGCGTAGACGTCTGCCGATGGCCCGATCGGTAAACCTTCGCGCTGTTCAGGCGCCATATATTTCGGCGTACCGTTCGGACCGGAATTTGCCGTACCCGACTCGGCGTCGACCATCGTCGCAAGATTGAAATCGCTTAGACGTACTGAGCGCTGCGCGTCATCGAGCAACACGCTCCCCGGCTTCACGTCCCGATGAATGACGCCGTGCGCATGTGCATGACCTAACGCCCGCGCGACATCAATGCCCATAGCCATTGCGTGCGCAGACGGCAAGCCCTTCGGGTAACGAAACAAAACGCTATCCAACGACGACGGTAAGTACTCCATCCCAATGAACGCTCGGCCTTCGATCGCACCCGCTTCATAAACATGGATAATTCCCGGATGCGGTGCTAATCGAGATAGAATCCGCGCTTCACGGCGCAACATCAACGGCGCAAATTCCGGTGCTTCCGTTCGCGTGACTTTAAGCGCGACGGAGCGGTCCAGGATTGCATCGTGTGCTTTGTAGACACGGGACATGCTCCCCTCACCGCAGATAGCGATGATCCGGAAATTTCGATGCCGTGACCCAACAAGCGGGTCCGGCGTGGCCGAACTCGACAGTTGACTACTCCTCCCCATCCGATCCCCCAAACGGGCGCAATTGTAGCGATTTGTCCAGTTTGCGCAGTGTAGCAATGTGCTTTCCCCACAACAAGTGGGGTACGTCTGGCGACCGACGCAATTGACGGGCCTCGATTCTCGGAGTAGACTCCCGCCCCTCCCTGTTCAGAAAACGGATTTCAACGATCATGTGGCAAACGCATCGGCATCGAGTACTTATCGTCGGCGGCGGGTTCGCCGGGCTCAACTGTGCCCGAGCGTTACGGCGAGCCGATTGCGAAGTCATGCTGCTGGACCGCCGCAATTTCCATCTCTTCCAACCGCTCCTATATCAGGTTGCAACCGGCGGCCTTTCGCCCGCGAATATTGCAGCGCCATTGCGAAGCATTCTGCGCGGTCAGCGCAATATTCAGGTTCATTTAGCGAAGGTTGAGAGTTTCGATCTCGATCACAACAAAGTATTGCTCTCAGATGGCGAGGTGGAGTTCGACACATTGGTTGTCGCAGCCGGAACCACGCACTCCTACTTCGGGAATGACGCGTGGGCACAATGGGCGCCTGGGTTGAAAACCGTTGAAGAGGCACTCGAGATCCGACACCGAATTTTTCGCGCGTTTGAAGAAGCAGAACGCGCCACCGATCGCGCTCGCGCCCGAATGCTCACGACATTCGTTGTCGTAGGTGCGGGCCCGACCGGCGTCGAACTTGCGGGCTCGCTCAAGGAAATCGCGGATCATACGCTGGCCGAAGATTTTCAAAGTATCGATCCCGGCAAGACGGAAGTCATCTTGCTCGACCTCGCCGAAAGAGTATTGCCAAGTTATTCGACCCAGCTATCCGAAAAAGCACGTACGATGTTGGAAAACATCGGCGTACATGTACGAACCGGCGTACGCGTCACCGAGATTGCAAGAGACGCCGTTACGATCGAGGAAGATGGACAGACCCGCACCATAGAAGCACGGAACGTGTTGTGGGCCGCCGGCGTGCGTGCGTCGTCGCTCGCCACTACCCTCGCGAAAGCTGCACACGCGGAGCAGGATGCGATGGGACGCATTGAGGTCGATGAGCAACTCACGCTGCCCAATAACCCCAACATATACATTTTGGGCGATATGGCACGGATCACCGGACCCGATGGTGATCCCCTCCCGGGCATCGCACCAGTCGCCATCCAACAAGGTAAGTTCGCTGCGCAAGCGATTCAATCTAGACTTGAGGACAAGGAACCGGCGGCGTTTCGATACATCGACCGTGGGACCATGGCGACGATAGGCCGCGCATCCGCCGTGGCGAAGATCGGACGATTTGAATACGGTGGCTTCGCTGCGTGGATTACGTGGTTACTCGTCCACCTAATGTTTTTGATCGCGTTTCAAAATCGCGCGTTGGTGTTCATGCAATGGGCATGGCATTACTTCACCTGGAATCGTGCCGCCCGATTGATTACCGGCGAGTTTGAATCGCGCGATCGCACAAACGAAAGTGACGCGGCTTCCTCAGCCAGTCCAACAAGGAACGAATGATGAGAACGATAATCGCAATAACCTTGACGTTGTGCTTCGTTGGCGCGACAGGTGCTGAAACCTATGCAGAACGTCTCGGGTGGGGTCCGAAAGACCGCGTCCTAATCATTCATAGCGATGATGTAGGCATGTCGCTGGCCAACAACCGGGGTAGCGCAGAGGCGCTTGAGTACGGGCTGGTCACATCCGTGAGCGTGATGATGCCGTGTCCGTGGGTCAGCGATTGGCTCGAATACATGAAGGCCCATCCGGATATCGATACCGGCCTCCACCTCGCCATGACCTCTGAATATGACGGTTACCGTTGGCCACCGGTCGCGGGCAAGCAAATCGTCCCAGGACTCGCCGATGAGCATGGTTGCCTACCGGACAACGTCGGCCTTGTAGTGAAGAGCGCCAGCGCGGACGAAGTGGAAGCCGAAATTCGCGCGCAAATCGATCGCGCCGAAACGATGGGGCTCCCGATCACACACCTCGATTCACACATGGGCGCTCTGTTCGACCCGAAATACATCGGTCGATTCGTCAAAGTCGGCATCGAAAAGCAGATACCCATCATCATGCGCGGCGCGCGTCCCGGACAAGACCTAAGCGAGTGGGCAGATAAAACATGGGATGGCGGCCTACCGGTGCTGGATTATGTGCATACCGCATCCTACAACTGGAAGACGACGGACCTCGATGAGAAAGCCAATCTGTATATCAATGCGATCCGAAATCTAAAGCCCGGCGTCACAGAAATGATCATTCATTGCACCAAACCGGACGACGTAATCGGCGTCATCAACGGCAATCGCGATTTTTTGTACGGCGACTATTTCTCGATGATTGACGATCGTGTAAAAAGGGCTATCGAAGATGAAGGGATCATTTTGACCACTTGGCGTGAACTCAAGGAACGGCGGGATAACGTGGAGAAATGAATCTCTCGTTCCCACGCTGAGCGTGGGAACGAGAGATTCGCAATCCGTGACTCTGCGTTTTCCGGTAATCCTACTTCCCGAATTTCGACGTATCGATCACCGCACGTTCATGCGTGCCTGAGCTGATTTCAGCGCGCGGCGAATGTACTTCGACCTCGAACGTCAAACGCCGCTTTTTGATCTCGCTTAAGCGGACTTTTACGACCACCTCCTCCCCCACGTTTGCCGCGCCCAAATGGCTAACGCAGACATGAGTGCCCACGGTGGTCTCCGTGTCGCCGAGGTGCGGCTGTACCGCCATCAGGCAGGTCCCCTCGATCAATTGGATCATCGAGGGCGTCGACAACACCGGCACACTCAGATGCTTGGGCACCATCGCTTCCTCGACGGTGTACGATTGCTCGTGTTCGATTCCGGTTTTCAAGGAGTCTTTCATTGATGCAATCCTTTTTCCCGTTTCAGCTCTGTTCACCCGTGACGCCTTCGGTCCAATCGTCATTCCCGCGAAGGCGGGAACCCAGATACTCGCCCCTATTCGTTCGCCTGCTGGAAATCTTTCATGAACGCCGCCAATGCATCGACGCTTGTTGCGGGCACGGCATTGTATATGGAAGCACGACATCCGCCGACGGAACGATGTCCCTTCAAGCCGTGCAGACCCGCTGCGGTCGCTTCGCTCACAAATTTCTTTTCCAGGTCCGCGTTCTGCAACACAAACGTAACGTTCATCAGCGAGCGGTATTCCGCCACCGCATGCCCCCGGTAATAGCCGCCCGATTCATCTATCACGTCATAGAGCGTTTTCGCTTTCGCTTGATTCATCGCGGCGGCTTTTTCGAGGCCACCCACATCTTCGAGCAACCACTTGGTCACAAGCATGACCATGTACACGCCCCAAGATGGTGGTGTGTTGTAGAGCGAATCATTCTCCGCCATGACCTTATAGTCCAGCATCGACGGCAACCCGTCCGGTGCACGGTCCAACAAGTCGTCACGAATGATGACGACCGCCAATCCCGCGGGACCAATGTTCTTCTGCGCGCCAGCATAAATCAGCCCATACTTCGCGATGTCCAGCGACTTAGATACGAAGTTGGAGGACGCATCGCACACGAGCGGCGCCTCACCCGTCTCCGGCTCGGCTTGCATCTCCGTGCCTTGGATTGTTTCGTTCGATGTTATGTGAACATAGGCCGCACCCGAAGTCAGATTGAGGTCAGACTGCTCAGGAAAGCGCACATAGTTCTCATCTTTGTTGTCCCAGGCGACGTTTACCGTGCCGGATTTCTTTGCTTCTTTAATCGCCTTGCTCGCCCAAGATCCGGTCGAAATGTAATCGGCAGTCTGGCCGCTTCCGAGCAAATTCATCGGAATCATCGAGAACTGCATCGACGCTCCGCCCTGCAAAAACAAGACTTTGTAGTTCTCAGGGATACTGAGCAGTGTCCGGAAATTCGCCGATGCCGTCTCAATGACTTCGGTGAATTCCTTCGAGCGATGGCTGATCTCCATCACCGACGCCCCGGCCCCCGGATACGCCAAGAGGTCCCGTTGCGCCGCCTCAAGCACCGGTAACGGCAGCGCCGCCGGCCCCGCCGAAAAATTATGGACTCGCTCCGCCATCTGACGTTCTCCCGTTCTCATGTTGTTGAAGGTATACCCAGCCATGCGGCAATGCGCATTCGACCACCAATTCGGCGATGGGAAGCGAGGGAGTGTACGTGAGGCGGATGGCGGGGTCAATCGTTGGGTGTCTCAACCATACCATTCGGTAGCAAAATGACCGGACTTCCGACCAAACGGTATCGTTCTGAATCCCGTCTTTCAAGGAGTGGTGTACATCGCCTCCGCATTTTGCTATAAATTTAGTCTTTACGGGCAGTTGCGGAAAGATGGGGTTGATGGGCATGCTTCCTGCTCTTTAGGCGAGTAGGTGACCCCGTGTCCGCAGCCGGACCAATGCGGGCTGCACATCGACGTTTCGAAGGATGACCAGTGAAGAAAATTGAAGCGATAATCAAACCGTTCAAACTCGAAGAGGTCAAAGAAGCGCTTGCATCCGTTGGCGCGCAAGGCATCACTGTCACTGAAGTCAAGGGATTCGGTCGCCAGAAGGGCCACAAAGAGCTCTACCGAGGCGCCGAATACGTTGTGGAATTCTTACCCAAAGTTCGGCTTGAGATTGTGGTGAGCGATGACAAGGCAGAAGCCGTTGTAAAAGCGATAACGGACTCCGCCTCCACCGGCCGCATCGGCGATGGGAAAATCTTTGTTTCGGCAATCGAAGAGGCCATTCGCATTCGCACGGGCGAATCGGGTGATGCCGCAATTAGTTAACGCATAAACCGGGAGCGCGGTGGTCGCGCATTGACGGTATTAACCGTGAGTCCGCGCAGAGCGCGCGCAAGAGGGAGCAACACGACATGCACAAAGATTTTAAGCCGAAGGACGTGCTTGACCTGGTCAAGAAGGAAGACGTGAAGTTTATCGACTATCGCTTCATGGATTTCCCCGGCATGCAACAGCATTTCACGATCCCCGCAGCCGATTTAGGCGAAGATACGTTTGAAGACGGATTGGGTTTCGACGGGTCAAGCATCCGCGGTTGGCAGGCGATCAACGAGTCGGACATGCTAGTCATGCCCGATCCGACGACTGCAACCATTGACCCGTATATGGAATTGACTACGCTAATTCTCTATTGCGATATCGCCGATCCCATCACCAAGGAAAAGTACTCCAGGTGCCCCCGTTGTATCGCGCAAAAGGCCGAAAACTACCTCGTGAGCACGGGTATAGGCGATATAGCCAATTTCGGTCCGGAAGCCGAGTTTTTCATCTTCGATGATGTCCGGTACGAATCATCGCCTAACGTTGGCTTCTATATGGTCGATAGCGCTGAAGGCATCTGGAATAGTGCCCGCGACGAAGACCCGAACCTAGCGCACAAGTTGCGTCACAAGGAAGGCTATTTCCCCGTACCGCCTTCGGACTCGATGCATGACCTTCGTAGCCGCATGGTGCAAGAAATGCTGGACATGGGCATTCATGTTGAAGCCCATCACCACGAAGTCGCCACGGCTGGCCAAGCAGAAATCGACCTCAAGTACGACACCATGTGCGTCATGGCAGACAAGATGGTGATGTACAAGTACATCATCAAAAATACAGCGCACGCAGCGGGCAAGACGGTTACGTTCATGCCAAAGCCGCTGTTCGAAGACAACGGATCCGGCATGCACACGCACATGAGTATTTGGCGCGACGGCAAACCACTTTTCGCGGGCGATAAATACGCGGGATTGAGCCAAGAAGCGATCTGGTATATCGGCGGCCTGCTCAAACATGCCAAAGGTTTGGTCGCGCTCACCAACCCGACGACAAACTCGTACAAGCGGTTGGTCCCCGGTTACGAAGCGCCGGTGAACTTGGCGTATTCAAGCCGAAATCGCAGCGCGTGCTGCCGTATTCCCATGTACTCGCAAAGCCCGGCCGCAAAACGCGTCGAGTTCCGAGTGCCGGACCCGAGCTGCAATCCCTACCTGGCGTTTTCGGCCATGTTGATGGCTGGCCTTGACGGCATCCAAAACAAAATCGACCCGGGCGATCCGATGGACAAGAACCTGTACGATCTCCCCGCCGAGGAAAAGGCGAAAATCGAACAGACGCCCGGTAGTCTGGCCGAAGCGCTCACGGAACTGGAAAATGACCACGAGTACCTGCTCAAGGGCGACGTGTTCACGCCGGACGTGATCGAGACTTGGATCGACTACAAACGCACCGAGGAAGTCGACCAAATCAATCTCCGCCCGCATCCGCACGAATTCAGTTTGTATTACGACATCTAATAAAGCGTATCCCGTTTTGATCGAAAGGCCGGTTTCCTCGAAAACCGGCCTTTTTCTTTCCCGGTCAAACCACCCGGTTCGAACGAACGATTTCGATAGATGGGTCAAAGACGCCCGAATACACATCAATGACCATCCGGCGCATCTCGTGCTATTATGGCGTTCCAAGTACGCGCTTCTAAGTGTGTACAACGGGGGATTGCAGCATGATACCTGGGGGAGCGCCGTGAACGACGCTTGGCTACACGAATCCGATGAACAGGGCGAGACACCCCTAAGTCGCGGGCTAGGTTGTGGTTATGAGCCCGCCGTCAATCTTATTCTCACCATATCAGAAGCGCCGAATACAGAAAACGATCCGCCCATCTTCGAAGCGTGCCGTGAATCTCGTGTTTCGGATGTCCGCCACCTTATAGAGGATGGCGCTGAACTGGATAACCCCGACTCAAACGGACTCACACCATTACACTGGGCTGCGATCACCGGCTGCATAGACCTGTGTAAGCTCCTGGTCAATCGAGGTGCCCACCTCAACCCGCGCGATGAGAATGTCACCGATATGACGCCGACGGCCCTCGCCCGCTGGCTTGGTTACGATGAGCTCCAGAAGTTCCTATCCGACCACGGCGGACTCGACTAGGTCGCATTAACGATAAGGTGCTGCGAAACGCAGATCATTGCAGCAACCAATTCTAGATTTTCGTTCGGCCCCATTGTCTGCAGTAGCCTTGCCTTCCCCATTTCCTGTTTCCAACCTTCCACATGTGAAGGCACAGTGAAATCTTGCTAAGACACGAACCTATGCCTTCCGTATTCTGGATTGTTCATCAAGACTATCGCAGGAACTTCGTCAAGACTTGATTTTTCTGCGCCAATACTGACCAACAGCTATTGCTATGGAAAATACGCTATCCATCAGGAGCAAGGTCGTTAGTCGAAGTTTATGCGGGCCTTCTGGGGCGTCACCATTCGCTTCGCTCCCGGGAATGCGTCCGATTTGTATCTTTGGAAAAAGGTTGGAAACGGCGAAAGAGGTCATGATTCAGAGAACGCGTTTTGCGACGGGAGGGACTATTTCGGAGCCACGATGGAGCAGTATCGGGTGAGAAGGATGCAGGTTATGAAACTATACGAGAAAACGGCAAGGTGTGCGGCTAGTGGATTCCCAATCACTTGGTTTCTCATTCGGAGATGAGGAGACTTTGAAAAAGGACTCGCGGTAGGACGGAATTGCTTTGTATCGGCTTGGAGCCAATCAGGGAAAAGCGGTCCCTTTAGAGCGCCTCGAACAGGAAAAGGAAGACAACACCCCACCATACCCAGAGAAGGGGATTGAATAGCCACCATCCAACCAACATCGTGTTGTTGCCCCTTCCTATCGTTGTGGGTGCGAGTTGCACTCGCGGTCCTGAAAACGTGTTGCGCTAACAATACAACAGACCGTTTGATCTATTGCAAATATTGCAAAAAATAGACGGGGCCGATTTCCGGCACAAACCGAAAATCGGCCCCGGAAAAGGTCTTAGAGAACCTCAGCCAAGATGATCAGGCCAAGAAATGCCCAGATCGGCCACAGGAACCACCAGAAAATGAAACCTTTGCGCGACATTGTCAACTCTCCTTCAATTGTTGTTTAGACCCACGTGACCCCGAAGTCCACATTCGTCCGGCGTCACCCACGAGACGTCAAGGTTTAAACACCCGCACCGGTGTACCTCAATGTCCCATTTACCCTAACAAAACACAGAACGCAATACAACACCGTTGCCACTAGTGATTTGGAATTGCGATACCGCTAAAACTGAATCGAACTGGCTAGACGTTGGGTGTGAAACCAAGGCCAAACACGGCCAAGAAGTAATACACGCCCAACAAAAGCCAGAAGATTGTCATGAACAAGATGGATTGCATGTCCAGTTTCCTCCGTTTGAACCCAATGTGCGTTGTCGAAGCTTGTAATAGCGGACCGAGTCCAAATGGAACATACGGCCTGACCATGCAAATGGAACGACTAACGCGATTTCCCCAATTTAATAATTTAGAAACCCTTGGCCGCTTTGAAAGGTCAAACTAATAACCCAAAACCGAGCGAGGCCTTCTGACGGAACAAGAAACGTGCTTAGAACGGATAAAGGTTAACGTAGAACAGGCTCCACAAAAGCCAGATAACCCAACCAATAAGCCAAAAAAGTGTCATGAACACAAATGCCGGCATGACTGTATTCCTCCTGTCATTCGTTCAAAAGAGCCGCCTGCCGTTAACCCCCGTAGAGTGCGACAGTGGCGTTGCGTGATTGTTCGAGAATAATGCTTCTAGAATACGCCTGGTGTGAGGAAACCGCCTAGGTTACCACCGCCACCGCCGAATCCGAAGACGACCCAGATGATCCAGAGGATCCAAAATATCGGGCTAAGCGCCCACAAAACTGCAAGCATGGTCAAAAACCTCCTTTCCGTTGAAGAGTAACGTACTATCCGCTTTTTTGGCACCGTCCAGAGACATGCTTTGGACGCCGCAAACTTTACCATAGCGTATGGGTGATGTCAAGACGATTGAGTAATCCAACTCGCTGATTTGGTTGGAGATGGACAACATTGTCACTTCTCTCTCGGCGGGTATATTCTAGTCCCACCCCTGGCGGTTTGTTGGAATAGACACCCGTCTGTGTGGCTCGATTCATCAACAGTTAAACAACATCCACTCCAACCCGGGCCAGCGCACGCCTTAAATCATCTGGCGTGAAGTGTTTACGAAGACTCAAAGTAGCGCCGCTGTCGGTCGCTCTGGTCGCCAAATCATGGTCAGCTGGCGGCGTCAATGCGATTAACTTGATCTGCGAGAGCCCTTCAGTGTGGGCGATCAGTCGAAAGATATCGAACGCATCGACCCCTGGTAGCCGCACATCGAAAAACACCACATCTGGGTTTGTGGAGACGATCTTGCGGCCCGCCTCGAAAGCATCTGTAGCGCTCTCAACCTCGAATGAATTGCGTGAGCGGTCAAGAAATCGACGGATCACAGTGACCGCTGAGAGTTCAGGTTCGACTACGAGGATTCGAATGCCGCCTTCGTTGAGATCGGTGTGAACCGGAATCCCGTTTTCGCTCAGGAACTTGATCAGATCTTCGCGGCGAATGCGGCGATGCCCCCCTGGAGTCTTAAAGACATGAATCCGACCGGCTTCTGCCCATTTCCGAATGGTATCAGGAGTCACATGACAGTACGCAGCGACTTCTGACGTACTAAATGACTGTTTGTCTTCAATTGACATGCGGCGACAACAAATTGTGCGGTCGAGGCTTGGAACGATGAATGGCGGACGGAAACGTCGTAGCCCCTCTACCCCGAATATGACTCAATGGTGCGGCCTCGTCTAATAACGTGGAGCTGGATCGGGGAGTCGAACCCCGGACCTCGTCATTACGAGTGACGCGCTCTGCCAACTGAGCTAATCCAGCACGAGAAAGAACATAAATGGTGCCAAGGGGCAGGATCGAACTGCCGACACCCGGATTTTCAATCCGGTGCTCTACCGACTGAGCTACCTCGGCACCGCATTTCCCAGAATACGGACAATAAAAAACCGAGTCAAGCGTTAGAACGCCTTGAACACGGTGTCCGGACTCTACTGCAAGGTGTTTTGGGTAGCTTCATCACCAAGGGCAACAAACTCTGCAACACACTGAGCAGACAAGGAAGCGCTAATTCTATTCGAGTCGGATGCGCCGATCAACATAGGTGCCGCCGGACGAGTGTTCGAGTGCGCTATGGCGGATTTGGGAGAGGACTTCGAAGAGCCGTTGCGGTGTCGCGTCGGGTTCTGCGGGGTCATTCAAGGTGACGCAGACGAGCACGCCAAGCTGGGCTTCTTCGGCAGGGCCATCCGGCGGAATCCCCGCAGAGGCGTAGAGCTTCCCGACGTGTTTTTGCCATACTTTTTGGACCCATTCGCAGAATCGCGTGGCGTATTCGTGTGGCACAATCGCCATGAAGTGTCCGCCCCCCATATGGCCGACGAATCCATACTCACAATTCAATTCGTTTGCACAACTTTGGATGGCGCGGCCCATATGACGGATCGCGCGCATACGAAATTCGTTGCCATAACGCTTTCCGAATTCGCGAGCGCCTATCAACTCGCAATGGACCGCTGCGAAGGAAGCGTCGCTCACGATCATGCGTTGCAGTTCCCGTTTCGTAGCGTTGGCGCCGGGCAAGTGCGTAAGTTCGTCGATATCTTCAGCGCTACCGGTACCCGCACGGAGCAACGCTTCAATGTGTTGCACAAGTTGATTCACATCGAATGGCTTGGCGACAAAATCATCAGCCCCCTGCGCAAGACCGTGCATGATCTCTTCTTCGCTGCTCATCGCGGACAGCATCAGAATGGGGACTTTGTACAATTTGGAGTCGCGGCGAATTCGGCGGCAGATCTCGAAGCCGGACACGTTTGGCAACATGATATCGAGGATGATGAGGTCGCGGTTGTGCTGCTGCGCGTGATCGAGTGCTTGAGCGCCATCGCCGTCCACTTCGCACGCGTGGCCGGACTGCGCGAGCCGTTCTGCAACGGTCTTCGCGACCTGGGGGTCGTCATCTACGATGAGGATGTTTGCCACAACATCACCTCTCGTTCCCGGCTACGGGTAGTGGATATTGGTGGGCGAGGAGGGATTCGAACCCTCAAGCCCGTTAGGGCAGCGGATTTTAAGTCCGCCGTGTATGCCATTCCACCACTCGCCCGTCTATCGGGCACCGGGTTCCGCCCGCGCCGACCCCGAAACCAACGCGGACTATCTTGTTCGTTGTACAAGAGTATATATGGAGGCGGCACCCGGACTCGAACCGGGAGTACATGGCTTTGCAAGCCACTGCCTTACCAATTTGGCTATGCCGCCCCTCGAACCGATCACAGTCTGCCGAGCAGCGTCTCGCGATCAAGTAAATTCTAGACAACAGGCGTGAATTAAGTCAATGTTGTCGACGAGGCAACCCAAGAATCAGCGGTCTGCGATCCTATTCTCCAACTTCACGATGCGCATCTGGAGTGTTTCGACATTTTTCGCGTTCTGCGCGAGCCGCCGGATTACGAATCCAATGATTGCGAGAGGAGCGCCACTGAAGGCAAGCACGACGATAGTTTCCACATATCCCGGCATGCTGGGCCTCCTGATGCTACGAATTTGATTTCCGCATGAATGCCATCTGGCACGGTTGCGCCGCTCACTACCCTGTGAACTGCTGATCAAAGTATTGCGTGATGCATTCGTTCGCGTGTTCTATTGCGAGCGCTTTCGCCTTGGAGCGAGAACACAAGCCACGAATATCGGCTTTAATTTCTATATTCATTTCCCCGTCAACCGTTGTGCGATCCATTGCATCCGCCCCTGCATATTCGACTTGACAAGTCATCTCAAATCCTTTGACGAGCGGCACGTAGTAGGTACCGGAAAATTCAGTATTATGCACTTCCCCAATGACGATTATGGGTGCGGAATCTGTGTAAAGAAAGGTGTGATCATAAATTGAGCCGTCGCCGTCCCGTATCGTGATATTCCAGCTCTGCTTCGCGTCCTTCCCACCCGTGTTCTGCATGCTCTTCGAGGCACTGAACTGCGTGGATAAGGTCGACCGATACAGGTTCAAATCGGCAATTCCCACCTCGCGCAAAATGATGAGACACAGGAGGACCGCTCCCACGATCCCCAAAACGCGTTTTCGACTAAAGCTGTACCTCGTCATAACGTGACTCCGGCTTACATTCTGCGCACCACAGTAGTCCGTCGGTAGCGAGAGCGCAACTCATTTTACGCTCAACTGTATCAGCGCTCCTTGATCGTCTTCGGACGACTACTGGTTAATCCCAATCCTCGGCTCGGCGCCGTGCGCACTCGTCGACACGCCCCCACTGTTCGTGGAACCAGTCAATTCGTTTTGGCTGCGTATTGGGAATGGCTTCGAACGGGACACCCCAGAATTTGACGTGTACCGTCGTGCCACTGAGTTTACCCGTGAGCACGTCCCGGAGGGTTGCCGATCCTTGAAGGCCCGTGTGTACGCAGAATACGGCGTCAGCATTCTTATTCGCTTGAAGCAACGCGAGGGTTCCTCGCATGCGCGGGGGCAACACGTTTGTATATGCCGCCGCTTGATCGAAGGCCTTATCGTTTGCACGCTTTCGAATGGTGGCGAGAATTCGATCTCGTTTTTCTTCGGTGAACCGTGTGCCCTCGGGGTAAATGAGGACACCTTCGCGCGGCCCAAGGTCTCGGGCGAGACGCCCAACTTCATTTGCCTCGACGCCGGTGACGTCTCCGCGCTGGACGAAATGGTTTTGAAGGCGATGACCGACGATGTCGAGGCACGGGTCCCAAAGAAGATCACGTTTTATCACGTAGCGGAGTTGAATGTTGTGCCGCGTGCTCACCAGATACGCAGCGAGTACCGTGTCGGCGAAACTGGTGTGGCGAAGAAAGAGAATGATCGGACGATCGGAGAAGGTGTAGCCGTCCTTGACTTGTAAGCGCAGCCCAAAAATTCTTCGTCCGATATGGAGCAAAGTCGATCCCCACCAGCACTGCAATTCGAAGTTCCGCCGCACATAAGCATCGTGATCCCAAACACGCAAAATGCGATACAA
>JAJDAB010000367.1 GCA_029262095.1 Candidatus Hydrogenedentota bacterium | reverse complement strand
CCAGTGAGAGTATCCTCGCCGTACTCCAGTTCAGGGCAGCCATTAAAGGAAACGTAAGCACGTAAAAGATTTGAAGCGGCGGCGCGCACCAAATGATCATACGTTCGGGGCGGCGAATGGCGAATATTTTTGGGGCCTGTTCTCCGATAACGAGATGAAGCGCGGTGATGGTCGTAAACGCGATTATGAACGCGATAGTATGTAATGCGGTTTCGGAGGTGACCCCTGCCGCGTGTATGACGGGCCTCAGTAGATGCGCGAATGCGGGTTCGCCGACCCAACCGAGCGCGAGCGAAGCCATGGTGATGCCCAACTGACACGCGGAGAGGGCGCCGTCCATTCGCTGATGCAGCCATCGCGCCGTCCGCGCGAAGGGTCGACCTTCCTGGAGCAATTCTGTTATCTGGCCGCCGCGTACTTTTACCAGCGCAAACTCGGCTGCTACAAAAAAACCATTCACCGCGACAAGAACGAGTGCGATCACAATTTCGGTGAGGTCAGATATCCAGGGGTTCACAATTACCTTTCTGCGTTCAAATGATACCGCGGCGGCGGAAAAACCAAACGAGCATAGCGACAAGCAGCATCATGCCTACCGCGAGCATCTAAAAGCCATTTTCAGCGTGAATGCCAGGCAAGACATCAAAATTCATACCGAAAACGCCGGTGAGAAAACTGAGCGGCAGTATCACGGTGGCGATGATGCTCATGAGCTTCATGACTTCGTTCATCCGATTGGATATGTTGGACATATGAGAGTCCATGAGGCCCGAAGTCAGCTCACGGTAGGATTCGATATCATCTGCGATGCGCAAGACATGGTCCAGCACATCTCTAAGGAGTATTCTGACTTCCGGCCCAATTTGTGCGAAATCATCGTGAACAGGTCGCGGAGCGCATCGCGCTTGGGCGTTATGCTCCGCCGTAAATACGCGAGTCGGCGTTTCTCATTAAATATTTTTTCTTGGATCTGTGGCGTGGGTGCTTCGAAAATCTCGTGTTCAAGCTCAGTCAGGTGCTCGTCCACCTCATCCGTTATGTCGAGATAGCGATTCACGACGCCGTCCAGCAGCTTGTAATAAATGTAGCCTGTTCCACGACTTAGCGGATCGCGCTTTCGCACCATGGAACTGAACGTGTCACGGATAGTCCTAAGTGGCTTGCAATGTGTGCTGACGATGAATTGCTCGGTCAGGAAGGCGTTCAAGTTGATGGTATCGAGTTGATCTTCCCCTTCGTTCAAGTTCACTGCGTTTAGCACAGTGAATAACACATCCTCATACGATTCCTGCTTGGGTCTTACGCTGTTGTTCAGTAAGTCAACTAGGGCTAGCTCGTGAAACCCGAAGACTTCACCAAGCCATCGCGTATCATCTTCCGAAGGCTCTGATATGTCGACCCAGATGTGCACGCCTTCGCCGAGTAACGTGGGAATCGCTTCCTTGTCCACCTGAGCGGATTTTTCGTCGCCTGGGCGATAGGCGTAACAAAGTGTTCGTTCGTCTTGGGGATGTACATCCGAATCGGCTGGCATGGTTATTGTAGGCTACCTAAGCTGTGTTGAAACTTGCAATGGGAAATAGAATAGGCTCATCATCACTACGCACGCATTCGGCGTGACTTTCGCACCGAGCTACGCTACGATGCGCCCCCGATGTCGCTCGCGTTTTGCAACACGAAGTTCAACCAAAGAGAGTGCGAGTTCGGTGAGGGGCGACTGCTAGACTCGTTCGTGTTCCCGCGGACTCGAAGTCGCAGAAGCAAGCAATTGGACCGGGGGATATTCCGCGGTTGGAAACGTATCCGAAAAATATGGAGCGCGCCGACGCAGGTGTCTGGCACGCGATCGCCGGAGTACCACGATGACCACCGCTGATCCTGTGGTCCTATTCTTCATCCTAGGCTTGATCGCCGGATTACTACGATCGGATCTGAAACTTCCGGCGTCGATTTACGAGTTTTTGACCGTGCTCCTACTCCTCGCGATCGGACTCAAAGGGGGGTCGAGTTAGCCGCACAATCGTTGAGCGCATTAATTCCACAAATCGCGATTGTGGTTGACATGGGCGTCGTGCTGACCCTCATCGCCTATCCGGTGTTACGCGCTGCCGGTCGCATCGAACGGCCAGACGCTGCGTCCATCGCCGCGCACTACGGTTCCGTAAGTGTCGGAACCTTCGCCGTCGCCGTGGCCTATCTATCGTCGCGTCAAATCTACTTCGAAGCTCATATGCCGGTATTTGTAGCGGTCCTGGAAGTTCCGGCCATCGTGGTGGGCGTTACACTTGCGCGCGGCATATCCCGGGAAACACAGTGGAGTCGCTTAGCTCATGAAATCATTCTGGGCAAGAGCGTTGTGCTGCTCATGGGCGGGTTAATCATCGGTTGGTTAACGGGCCCCGCCGCCGTTGAATCGCTCGGTGGCCTCTTCTTTCAGTCCTTTAAGGGAATCCTCGCATTGTTCCTACTGGATATCGGATTACTCTGCGCGACCCACGTGAGTTCATTGCGACGGTACGGCTTCTTTCTTTTAGGCTTTGGGATAGGAATGCCTTTGTTTGGCGCTATCATTGGCAGCGTCGTCGGCTGGTTCATTGGCCTCTCGCCCGGGGGCACCGCGCTACTTGCGACACTCGCCGCAAGCGCCTCCTATATCGCCGTACCCGCAGCCATGCGGATTAGCGTCCCGGAATCCAATCCGGGCTTATCGCTAACGGCATCACTCGGCGTGTCATTTCCATTCAACGTCACGCTGGGAATCCCGCTCTACCTTTACTTGGCCCGTTGGATTCATGGAACGGAGGGATGACGTGCAGCCCATTACGCGAAAATTGGTGACTATCATTACCGAAGCCGTAATCGAAAAAGACCTGACCCGTGAACTCGAGAACCTCGGCGTCAATGGCTACACCATTACGGATGCGCGCGGGCGGGGGAGTCGCGGCACGCGCCACGCGGGCTGGGAGCACGGTGCGAGTATACGAATTGAAATCATATGCGACGAAGAGATGGCGAGGCATATTGCAACGTATCTCAAAGACCACTTTTACAATACGTACGCCATGGTTTTGTTCACGACCGACATCGAAGTCTTGCGCGAAGACAAGTTTTAGTGGTTGGAACCCCTCAGTTTTCGCTCATGTATACTATCGCATGTGACTCAAAGCGAGCCGCATGCTCTACCAGCGTGGCGAGCTCTTCATCGTTCCCCGATCCTGATCCTACCGTTTATTGCCCGCTGCTCATGCGCGGCGGGCGAAGTGTTGCGGCTTTACCTTGACTCGCCACTCGCCACTCGTCACGTCTCGAAACGAGCGCCGCATCGGCGGGCGCATAAGGGAAAAACTCAATGACTGCGCTTGTGCTGGTTGTAGCCACGGTTATCTTGGTGTCGGCCTTCTGCTCGATTTGCGAGGCGGCGCTATACGCTGTCCCGGAAAGTCATATCGAATCGCTTGCATCCGAAAAGTCCCGGCCCGGCGAAATTCTGCGTAAGCTTCGCGCGAAAATTGAGAGACCCATCACTGCGATTTTGTCTCTGAACACCATTGCAAATACGGCTGGCGCCGCAGTCGCTGGCGCGCTGGCGGCTAGGGCGTTCGGAGCGGAGTGGCTTGTCACGTTTTCTGCGGCGTTTACGTTCGCAATCCTGCTTTTCTCGGAGGTCATCCCAAAACCATTGGAGTCGTATACTGCCGTCCCGTTTCGGTGCTAATCGCGCAACCCATTCGATTGCTAGTAATATTCTTTATTCCGATTATTTGGATATGTGGACTTGCAACGCGCGTTATTGCGGGCACGAACCGCGACGTTGAGGTGAGCCCGGAAGAAATTGTTGTTATGGCCTGCCTGGGTAAGAAGTCGGGCTCAATCGAAACGAACGAATTAGAAGTCATAAAGAGCATTCTGTCGGTACGTAGCAAAGCCGTGCGCGAAATAATGACGCCGAGATCAGTGCTGTTCGCGGTGGATGGGAACGCAACAATCGATGAGACCAGTAAGGCCGATCGGTTGTATGTTCACAGTCGGGTTCCCGTTTTTGTGGGTGATCCCTCGGATATCGTTGGCGTTGTTTACCGCAGAGATATCCTCGCGGCGCTTACGAGCGGAAACGAAACGAAAAGTCTGCGGAAGTATATGAAGCCGGTAAATTTCGTACTGGACTCTATGAGACTCGACGCGTTGCTTGAGCAGTTCTTAAAGCGTCGTCAGCATTTGTTCGTCGTGCTCAACGAATTCGATGACATGTGCGGAGTCGTTACCCTCGAAGATGTACTTGAGGAGATCTTGGACTCAGAGATTGTGGACGAGTTCGACGAAGCAGTTGACATGCAGGAACTTGCACGCCGTCGACGGACTGAGGTGATCGATCCCCTAAAAGCAGCCCATGGGAAAACGCCGTAGGAGCGCAATCCGATGGCTACCCAATGCGTGGCGAGTAGGCACCATCACCACGACATGCGAGTGAGTGAGGGGTAGGTCACTTCACCGTGAGCTATTGAATCTCGTCGCAGCGGGCAAATCCCGTTGTGGTTGACCCACATGTTTTTGCGCACGCTCTTGGGGATTCGCCCATCAAATACGATGTGGTATACGTGTACGCTTAATACCCACCGATGCACATCCGCTCCGCCAGTTCACAGTATCACTTGTCAAAATACGCGGCTCTCGCGGCTCACGATTTTATTATGTCTCGCAGTGCCTCTTGCCAGTGCCACCGTGTGGGAACAGGAAGAACTGTCGAGGCGATGCCTCCTGCGCTCGGCGTGGCCGAAAACGAGTCACGGATTCAGCTTGTGCCTTCCGAATTCCCGTACTTATTGCTGGACAATGGCTTACATCCTTGTCCAATCGCGAAAATCGATGCTGCCTTCGCCTCCCATCTTAACCGAAATTCGTTCTATCGGGTTGATTTAGTCAAATCGAAGCCCGTCCTCGCTAGGGATCATTTGACTCCCGTGGATCTGGCCGCTTGTGCCCCTTGTCGGGGATGATTTGATTAAGATATTCAGATTTCCAACTTTCGCCCCTCCACGCAATGTGTCCGTCGGGTCGGACGAGGATTGAACCATGCCAGGCACTGGGCGAGTCTTTCCATTCCGAGACATCAATAGCGTGAACTAATTCACCGGAAGATGTCGGAGGAATTCCTTCTTGTCCAGTTTTGACGAATAGCGTGAAACGGTCATACGCGAGAAAATCGTGTGTCGACTTTCGCCCCTCAGGCGTTTCTACCCAGGCATGCGGAAGTCGAGCTCCAGGACGCGTTGAAGGTGCATAATCGCTGACCTCATTTTCGGCGATTTCAATCGGCGTGCCATCATCAATCAGAGCCCCCTCCGTGTAGGTGTAACCGATATCCAGCCCCAATCGGTCGAAGTGGCCGATTTGTCGCTCGATGGTGGCGTCCGCCTGCATCTTGAGTTCGGAATCACTGAACACCCGCCGAAGTTTGCGGTCGGCGAAGTCCATCACGACTGAGATAATTTTTTTCCTCAACTTCACAGGCATTATCCGTAGCGGAAAACTCGCCTTTGCCTTTGCGAGTTTTTCCATTCCATCGAGATCGAGTCCGAGAAGCGTAAAAACTTCCAGAATATTTTCCGAATTTTCCCGGCTCTTATCGCGATTCGTGACTGCGACGGGACGGCGTTCGCTTTCGTAAGTATCCAGGAGCTCATCGCCAGAGTTTCCCCTTAATACGGACACAAGTTTCCAGATGAGGTTATGGGCATCCGCAATGCCCGTATTCATGCCTAGCCCACCCGTTGGGGGGAATCGGTGCGCGGCGTCACCGATCAGGAATACATTGCCGGCAGAGTAGGCTTTTGCTACCTGCGCTGTCATGCGCCAGGCGCTGATCGATTCGATTTCGAGGTCGGGGAGATCGAAACCGAGCGCGCCTTGAATTCTATTCTTGAAGAATTCGGGTGTGAAATCTTCCAGTTTTTCCCACTGATTGTAGATCGGAACGACAAAAACCCATCGCTTTTCAATATGATGTGAAATGAACGAGCCCGCAAACTTCGGATGAGCGATCCAGTACAGCTTGGCGGGCGTCTTCAGGTAATCCCGGAGATTGTATTTGAAATAGGCATTTACGAAACTGGCGATTTCGGCGGGTCCATCCATCCCGATTTCCAAGGCGCGCCGGATAGGGCTCCCTGCTCCATCACACGCCAAAAGATAGCCAGCCTCGATTTCGTAATGGTCGCTCTTCGCCTCATCGAATATCCGACTAACGGTTGAATGTTTATCGTTCTTGGCGATTGACTTCCAGCAATGCCGGAACCGGAGGTCAATCAGATTTGATGCCTCCGCCCGGGCGACCAGGATTTTTTCGAACTCGCTCTGCGAAAGATTGAAATAGGGAAGCGCCTGTCTAAGGTGCTTCGCGTACTTTGCCCTGCGCTCGGAATCTACCATCAGATCGATACGACCAAATTCTTCATTAATCGTTCGGCAGAAGAGAATACGTGATCCGTCTTCGAGAGGGGAGGCTTCTTTATTCAGATCATCCTCCGTAACGCCGATTTCGCTCAGGATTTCCACAGAGCGTGTATTGAGCTCATGCGCCTTGGGGTGCTCGTCTGTAATCGCATTCCGCTCAATGACGATGGAACGGATTCCCAGGCGCGCGAGTAAAAGCGCACTGACGAGACCTGAGGGGCCGGCGCCGGAGATCAGTACTTTGCAACGTTCGCTTTGTACGTTCATCGTGCGACCGCCGTCTGGATTTCCGCAGCCAGCTGAGGTTCGATCTTCAGGCCGAGGGCAGCCATGGCTCCGACAAAAATAAGAGTGAGTATCGCAAAGACAAAGACGTTCTCTTCTATACCGAGGATCTTTAAATGGATGCGGGGCACGAAGATCAGGCCTCGGTAACATTTCACAAGCCCCACGGCGACCCAGAAACCAAATAGATTTCCGCCCAGCCAGCCCGCAGCGAGATAAAGATGAATAGGGCGAAGTGGATCCGGCAGCCAGATTAGGGCAAGTGTGGCGATACCAGAGAAAAACATGAATCCAAGTTGCCACATCAGGTGAAAACGTGCATGGCCCACCCAGTCAGGGTTGAAGAGATGTGTTTTGTCCGAATCTCGCTTACACGGGCCAAAGAATTCAAAGGCGCAAATCGTCAAGAGAATGCGAACGAGGGTGAGGCCTTCGACTGACGCGGGAAAAGGTTCATACATGGTTCTGCTCCTTTTCCGATTGCTTCTGCGCCAATAGTGCATCGACAAGTTCGAGAATTGAGACGACATGCTGGTCTATAAATGGCTCGTCGCCGACATCCTGATTAAACAGCGACTTCACTTCGCATCGGTGAGAAAACACTGTGTTGCATGCGCCAAGGATTGCATAGCGAATATGCGGGTCGAATTCCATGTGGTTTAGGAAAAGATCGTCGTCTGCTATTAGTGTGTTTAGTTCACGTATTGGTTCAAGAAAATTTTTGATGATCCAATCGCTCCGCCAGGACTCTGTGAAATTTTCTTGAACCATGAGCCGGTTCATGTAAGGTCTGGCGGCAGAAGTACGCACAAAATTTTCCACCAGAAATCGCGTTCGCGTCCTCGGATCGAGAGCCCGAAGTAATTCAACCTTCGATCGAAGATCATCCAGAAATGGTATAAACGCAAACGCGAACATCGCTTTCCATACCTCTTCCTTATTGCCGAAGTGATAGGTAACGACTCCGCGGTTTACCCCGGCCGCCGATTCGATCTCTCGGATTCCCGTCCCGTCATATCCCTTTTCGGCGAACATGCGGGTTGCAGCCTCTAGAATTTCGGTGCGAGTACGTTCTCCCTTCGATCGAGTAACGGTTTTAGTCTTGTACCCCGTTGCTGTCGCTGACATGGGGACATCTCCTTCAGTTCGGGAATATATTCGGCTCCGACCTCGCGATTCTTGAAGTTGCTTATGGTATAGAAAATTTCTACAGAATACAAGTTTATGAAATTGAATTGCCTTCTACGCGATATCTCCCGTTGAGTCACGTCTCATACTCGGCGTGGGAAGGCACGAGTCTTCCCTTACGCAAAGGATTCGAAAATGAAGAGAGCCAACGGGAAATTGATGAAATGGATCTGGGGTACCAGTGAAGGACGGGTTTCTAGTTTCTAATTGTTCAATTGGTACGACTCACCCAACCCGCCGTAGGCTAGCTAAACTTGATGCTCTTGGATGCTACCCGATTGCGCTTTCAAAGACTTTCCGGCGAATGGATGAGAGCGAGCGGCCACCAACCAATTCGCTGATCATTGATTGCGGTAATCGGTATTTCCGGTTGATTACGACGCATCACGAACATTTCGCTTCATCGTCTTGATGAGATTCGCAAGAATCTTGTCCAAGATATATTGTGGCACCAAGCGTTTTACCAACCCCAACGATTTCGCGCGATCCATCGGTACGCGTAACGGTTTCTTTTCGCTCTTAATGATTTGCAGAACTTTCCTAGCAACCAGCTCAGGAGTCAGTTTACTGGCTTCGGTATCCTTGGCCATCTGGATGACCATCCCTTCCGTCGGCGATCCCGCCCGGACATTTTTCACTGGATGGAGATGCGTACCGACAGAGGCACGTTTCATGTGCATTGCGACGGGCTGCATGATCACAACGTCAATTCCTTCTCCACGTACCTCATGGTACAACGCCTCGGTCATCGCCTCGAGTGCGAATTTCGCAGAGGTGTACGCCCCAATATAGGGAACTGCAATCACCCCACCGAGCGAACTCATGCTGACAATCGTCCCGCTCCCTTGCTTCCGCATGATCGGGAGCGCAGCCTGAAATACGCGCAAGGCACCCAATACGTTTGTATCCAAGAGGTATCGCACTTCTTCTATGCTCTGTTCTTCGGTGCCGCCGATGAATAGTTCGTTGACGCAATTCACCACCACGTCCAACCGCCCTTCCCTCTCCAATACCGTTTCGACGCACGCTTTCACAGATTCCTCGTCGCAAATATCCATTGCCAGCATGGTGAGAATGTCGGTCTTATCATGATCATCGGGATGCCGGCACGTACCGTATACTTTCATGCCGTTGCTGTGTAAGAGTTCACACAAAATATTCCCAAATCCACCGGAAGCCCCGGGAATCAGTGCAACCATTTATTTATCCTCCTCAACATAGTTGGACGGCCATTCCCAACGCGTGCGGTCACAGCGTCATCGGGATGGCCAGGATTGCGAAGGGCTACGTCCACGCTCCGGCCGATTTCGATCGAGTTGTCAGCAAAGTGTTAATCCCTTAAAGGTCTTCGAGCAGATGGTCAGACAAGTTTTACGATCAGTTTGCCTGTAT
>JAJDAB010000366.1 GCA_029262095.1 Candidatus Hydrogenedentota bacterium | reverse complement strand
GTTGCGAGCACGGTTGTATCTATTGCTACGCGCGTCCCACACACGAATACCTGGGTTTCTCCGCTGGACTCGATTTTGAGACGCAGATCATGGTGAAAGAGAACGCGCCTGAGTTGCTACACGCGGAACTGTCATCTCAGAAATGGGAGCCGCAACCAGTCATTGTTTCTGGCGTAACCGACCCGTATCAGCCAATCGAACGCAAACTGGAATTGACGCGGCGATGTCTTGCGGTGTTCCAAGAGTTTCGGAATCCTGTAGCCATCATAACTAAAAACCGTTTGGTTGCGCGCGACAGCGATATACTCGCGGACTTAGCGCAGGATGGTGCTGCTCAAGTTGCAGTATCGGTGACGACACTCGACCCGGAGCTTGCGCGCGAACTCGAACCGCGTACGTCGCTTCCGCAACAGCGGCTTGACGCGATTCACGAACTTAGCGCGGCCGGGATTCCAGTTGCGGTCATGGTGGCACCCGTAATACCTGGCCTCAATGACAGCGAGATTCCGGAGATCTTGGCGGCAGTGGCCGAGGCCGGAGCAAGATCCGCGAGCTATGTCATGTTGCGGTTGCCGCATGCCGTCGCGCCGTTGTTTGAACAGTGGCTCGATCAGCATCGCCCCGACGCGCGGGATAAGATCTTGAATCGTGTACGTGGCATGCATGGCGGCGACCTGTACAAGTCTGAATTCGGCAAACGCATGCGCGGCGAAGGGATTTTTGCGGATCAAATCAGGCAGCTCTTTAGCGTTGCATCGCGGAAATACGGATTGAACAAGCAATCGATGGACCTTTCTGCTGCTGCATTCCGGAAACCTGGCGGCAGCCAGTTGCCGTTGTTCTAATCTTGAAGCACGCTCGCCGGTAGGCGACAATGCGGCGGAATGTGCGGGGATAGGAGTGCAAATGGCTGATACCGGATCAAAAACGTATTTCATGACTGGCGCGGCGGGCGGGATTGGCCGTTGGGTCGCGGACAAACTCATCGAACGGGGCGATCGCCTCTTCGCAACGGATGTCGATGTCGATTCGCTTCGGAGTTACGCGAATAAACATCGTTGGCCAAGCGATCGTGTCGAAATGGATTCGCTGGATGTGCGAAGCGCGGAAGCCTGGGAAGCGTCTTACGCAAATGCGACCAGTGCGTTCGGCACCGTTGATGTTCATATGAATTTTGCGGGCCTGATGTTGCCCGATTATCCGGAAGCGATCACGGACAACGATCTGGACCTCCAGATTGACGTCAATCTCAAAGGTCTGATTCTGGGTACGCGTACGGCGGCGAAACACATGATCGCCGCCGACTCCAGTGGGCACATCGTAAACATCGCTTCGTTGGCTGGCGTCGCACCGATACCGGGCCTGTCCGTATATTCTGCCTCGAAATTCGGCGCTCGCGGATTTTCGATTGCTGCGGCGGTGGATCTACGCAAACATGGAATCCACGTGACCGTTATCTGTCCGGATGCGATTGACACGGGGCTCTTGAGCGACAGTAAAGCGAAAGACGCGGGGGCGATGGTGTTCTCGGCGGGCAAGTTGCTCACGGTCGAGCAAATTGGACAGGTGATTATTCAGCGCGCATTAACGGACAAGCCAATTGAAGTTACTTATCCGCCGATGCGATCCTTTCTCGCAAAAATAGGCAGTTGGTCGCCGGCTCTGGCGACAAGGCTTGCGGGCGGTATGATTCGGAAAGGACTGGCGAAACAGGCCAAGATGGGATGGAAGGGCGGGTCTGAATAGTCATGTCGTTTTGGCGTGCCAAACTTTCTTTTCTCTTGGCGGTCGCGTGTGCATTGCCGTCATTCTCCCAGGGGGATAGCGCGCGACGTCAAGCCTACTTAGATGAATTGCGCCAGGTATTACCCCCTTCCGCGACATGGGAAGCATGGTTGGAAACTTCAGGCGAACTACCCCCTGACTTCGCGGCCATGCCATCAGTATCGCTATTGCCAGACCCGCTCGGTGACGGCGCCGATCGCATTACTGAGCAGAACCAATGGCCGGAGCGGCGCCGCGAACTCCTCGCTATGTTTCATCAGTGGATACTCGGGTCGGTTCCGCCGAGGCCGGATAATCTACGCGTGGATGTTCGCGGTGAAGAGCAGCGCTGGGGTGCGAGCGTGCGGGACGTGGAACTCTCGTTTGGGCCTAGACATCGCGCGAAACTGTCGTTCCAATTGTATTTGCCTGAGGGCAAAGGGCCGTTTCCGGTTTTCATGACCCAGGATAATCACCGTGCGTGGGCAATGGTCGCGTTGCGGCGCGGTTACGCGTGTGTTGTGTACGCGGGCGCCGATTCCAAAGACGACACGGAAACCTTCATTGATGCGTATCCCGATTACGATTGGTCGAAACTCGTTCGCAGAGCGTGGGCGGCTGGACGCTGTATCGATTATCTTGAAACTGTTCCTGAAGTGAACCTAGAACAAATCGTACTGACCGGACACTCGCGCAACGGAAAGACGTCGCTCATGGCGTCGGCGTTGGACGAGCGAATCGCGGCAGTGATATCGAGTAGCTCGGGAGCTGGAGGCGTCTTACCGACGCGTTATTATTCCGAACAACATTTCGGCGAGGGCATCGAAAATATCACGCGTAGTTTTCCTGACTGGTTTCACCCGCGTTGGCGGTTCTTTGTTGGTCGAGAACACAAGTTACCTGTTGACCTACACGAACTCGTAGCGCTCAGTGCGCCGCGCTCGTGCCTCTTGAGCATCGCGTACAACGATGGCGTGGAGAGCAGTTGGGCGATGCAGCAAACATTCTTGTCCGCGAAGTCGGTCTACGCTTTCTTGGGCGTTACGGAGAAATTGAACTTGTTATGGCGGCCCGCTGGACATGAAACGTGGCCGACAGTCATCGAACGGTTTGTCGACTGGGCTGATGCGCAGTTCGATCGGGGCGACTACACCTTCCCCGAACGGCTCATTCACCCCTGGGATTGGGATGCGTGGCTGGCCAGCGCGAGTATTGCAATCGACCCGAATTCATTGAGTGATCGTGGGGGAGAGGATGTTCTCTCCCTTGCCAATGGGAGTGTTGCAGATGATCGCGCGGCGTATGTGAAACGTCGCGCCGAAGTCCGCGAAGCGGTTCATGCGATGTTGGGCACGCCACCGCCAGGTGGGCGCGCGGGAGCGGGAACGTACGGCAGCGAACCCGCGCACATCGAACAAGTGCTTGGTCGTCGCGATGCTGGTGCTGGACTTCGGAAAGAAGACGTCATGTTCGGCGAGTACATTAACGCCGATGTTTATATGCCGGATGCATGGAAGCCGGACAATACAGAGAAACACCCCGCGATTCTTTGGCTGCATCCCGCGAGTCATTCGCGTGGATATGTGGCCGCGTATCGGCGTGGCGAACAGGCGTTCCGCACGATGGCGCGCGCGGGGTTTGCCGTTTTCTGCTACGACCAAGTCGGCCATGGCCGTCGCATCGAAGAAGTTGAAGGGTTTTACACGCGCCATCCCGATTGGTCGCTGCTCGGCAAGATGGTACGCGATGCGCAAGAGGCACTTGATGCAATGGAGGCGCAATCGTATATCGATGCGGAGAACATAACCATCGTCGGCTATGGGCTCGGCGCGATGGTTGGCCTACATTTGGCCGCGGTCGATGACCGGCCCGCGCGTTATGCACTGGCGGGTGTACCTCAACCCTTCAAGTTGGACCCGCCGAATAGCGATACGGGAGGGATTCGGAGATGGTCGAAGGTCGATTTGTTGGTGCCACAGTTGGGGATGTTTGAAGGTATGGAGTCGCGGTTGCCCTACGATATTCCGGACCTACTGGCCGCGATGGCGCCCCGTCCGACATACCTAGTCTGTCCGACACTCGATCGTGAAGCGAGCGCTGCCGATCTAATATCCGCGGCGCAATCGGCCAATCGCGCGTTCACATTGTTCGAGTCAGATACAGAAATCGAGTGGATTTCACCTGTGGCGTACAATCACTTTGATCCGAAAATGCAAAGATTGGTTATTGGTTGGTTGAAGGGTTCTTGATCGCATGGCGCAACTAAAATGTACGCATTGTGGATTTGTAAATCCTGCGCAAAAAGAGGCTTGCCAGAAGTGCGGGACGCCTCTGCCTAGAGTTAGCATCAGTGCAGGGTCGGAGCCTGGGAAAGACGCCGATCAATTTCGCCGCGGCCAAATAGTCGCTTCCCGGTACACCGTGTTGGATATGATTGGGCGCGGCGGGATGGCGTGTATCTACAAGGTGCAGGACAACACCCTCAAAGAAGCAGTAGCACTCAAGACCATGTTGCCCGAGTTCACGAAAGAGAAGGCGCTGGTCGATCGTTTTTACAATGAAGCGAAAATCGCACGCCAACTCACGCATCCAAACATCGTTCGGGTTCATGACATTGGCGTGGCCGATGGCGTCATGTACATTTCGATGGAATTGCTCGAAGGGCGATCGTTGCGTGGCGTGCTTGATGGATTGCAAGCGGGTCAGCGGTTGCCGGTAAAGACGGCGTTACGCATCATCGATCAGCTTTGCGCGGCGTTGGATTACGCCCATGAATTCACCATTCACCGCGACATCAAGCCTGAAAATGTAATGGTGCTCAATGACGGCACCGTGAAACTCATGGACTTCGGGATTTCGAAGTTGCGTGCGGACAGTTCACTTACGGCCACGTCAATGGTGATGGGCACGCCGCACTACATGTCACCCGAACAGCTCAAAGACTCCCGGAACGTTGATGCACGCACCGATGTGTATAGCATGGGCGTGTTGCTCTATGAGGTGATGACGGGCAATATTCCGACCGGTGTTCCGAAGCCGGCGTCGCAAATCATGAAAGAGACGCCGCCAGATATCGATCGCATCATCGGGACGTGCATGGAGCCTGACCCCATTAGCCGGTACCAGTCGATTAAGGAATTGCGCACGGCCATTCGCGCGATACTCGACCTAGTTGAATCGAATACGACCGCGCAACTCTTGGACGGGGGTAAGTCAAAATCGAACGTTAAACGAGCCGGGATTCCCAAATCGGTTGTCGGTGTCGCCGCGATCCTTCTCATAGCTTCGGCGACAGGTGCGGCCGTATGGAAATTGGATGCCCGGCGACAGTCGTTTCTCACGGTGGTGACGCCCGCGACGCCCGAAGTCGTTTCGGTCGATCCCGAGCGTGCGGAATTGGACACGCTAATCGCGTGGTCGATGCGCGCAGATGCGAAAGCCGAAGACGCAGTTGGTGATGATGAATTAGGGTTGAGCATTCTGGACATCGCGAGAAAACGGATTACAGAGGCCCAGTCTACCGGGTCCGTGCCGGATGCTCGCACAGCGTTGGCCTGCTACATCGGATTGATAGCGTGTCCTGATGAAGCCCTTTTTGTTCCGCCAGGTATTGCCAAACTCGATATTGGCGACTTTGAAGCTGGTCCGTTCTTCATCTCGAAAAACTCGGTTACGAATGCGGAATATCAAACGTTCGTTCAAGAAGCCGAAGGCGGTTGGGGTACTTACACTACGCTTGATGGTCTCGACGATCCCGCGAAGGGGATGACGTTCTTCGATGCGCAGATGTACGCGGCGCACAACGGGTATCGTCTACCGACGTATGCGGAATGGGTGCTCGCGTTTCAATACTATCCCGATGCGCTCTGGTCTACCGTGTCCGACTGGACCCAATCGGTTGTCGGTGGAGTGCCGAACGCAACCGATTCCAATGAATTGGATCAGTTACGTTTCGGTGTACAGATCATGACGATCGGCGTCGATCCAAACGATGTCGCAAGGTACGAACACTACCCCTTGGGGTATGAAGAGATTTACGTCACATTGGGTATACGATGCGTTTGGCCCGTTCCGCTCGATCGCGATTCGGTGGAACATGCACTCAGCGAAACACGGGTCAACTCTTGACACCTTCGCGGTTATTCGTTATTATCCGACCCTAACTTTTCGTTGGCTGCGGAAAGTCTTGCGCTGTGGGAGCGCAACACAAAGGCGGAAATCATGAATGTAGTCGCTTGCCCCCATTGTGGGACGAAGCGGATCGTGGCGCGGGTGCCCAAAGATTGGGTTGCGATCCTGAAATGTCCCAACTGTAATGAGCTGGTTGTGCTGTTCCGAGGCAAAGTTATCGGAGTGGACCGCGACACGCTCGAGCACGGGTCGTTTGAAGACCGCAAGTCGCATATCGCGGAAGTAATTGCGGAATTCCTCGAACCGGGCATGTTCGGCATTGAGTCGGACGAAAAAGCACCGGCCCCCCAAGAAGGGGATGAGTTGGTGGTCGAAGCGGGAGTTGAAGCCGGAGATTCTCGGCCTATCTCGAAACGTGAGTTGGATCGGTTTATTCGATTCGATTTACAGCGCATCGACGAAGAGACGTATTTCAAACGTCACTTCACCTAGTCTTTCGTTTTACGGGTGTGCCGGCGGTTCGTCCCGCCGGCGCGCTTGAAACAACGCGATCCCCGCAGCGACCGCTGCATTCAAACTTTCCACGCCATCCGCGATCGGGATTCGCACTTGTGCGTCACACGCTTTTCGCACCACAGGCCGCAATCCGCTCGTCTCATTGCCAATGACCAATACGCGCCGATCGGGCCACTGCGTTTCGAATACCGTTTCCGGCGCATCGGCGGCGAGCCCATACACCCAAAAGCCGGCGTCCTGAACCTGCCGCAGCGCTTGACACAAATTGGGGCATTTCACAATAGGAACGCGAAACAAAGTGCCTGCACTCGCGCGCAACACTTCCTCGCTCGGGAGTGCGCCTCCGCGCGCGGGGACCAGTACGCCCGAAGCGCCAGCTGCTGCTGCGGTGCGGACGATCATGCCGAGGTTTTTGGGATGCTGAATCTGGTCGAGCGCCACCAATGTCGCCTGCGGAGGGCAAGCGGACAGGCAGTCCTTCAGCGGCGTATACGCGATCGGACTGATCTTGGCGACGATACCTTGATGATCGCGCGTGCCGGCGATTTCGTTGAGTTTCGCCTGAGGAACAAAGTCGAAGGGGATGCGTCCATCCCGGGCCAGCGCGATTGCCTCGTCCGCACCTTTGGCCTTCGAATCCTTTGCGAGATAGAGGCGTTGAACGATGTTCGGATTCTGCAATGCTTCGAGCACGGTATTCCGGCCAACGACGATATTGGCAGGCGAATCCGTTTCCGCGTTCATTCCGTGAGCCATAACCGGTATGGTACCATGCGATTCGTCCACGCGGTGGGGGGCTTCGTGTGACGCCGCACAGAATTCAATGGGAACCGCACCAGCCTACCGGAATCGCAAATCCATGATCGGTATCGACGATCCTTCCAGTTACGACGCACGCCATGCGGCGAAAGTGCGTCACACAGACGCGTGGCCGACGTATAAGCGGCTGCTCAGTTATGTCTTTCGATACCGTACGCGCCTGATCGTTTCGATTCTCTTGTCCCTTATTGTCGCCGGATCATTTGGCGCGATACTCGTTGGCGCTACCCAAGGCGCGCAGATTGTACTGGAAGAATTCGGAAACCCTGATCGCACGACGCAATTCGTGAAGGAGTTTCGCGCCGACTACGATTGGATGCCTCAGTGGGTCGCCGACCAGTATGAGTCGACCGTCGGTTACATGCGAGCCGACGGGAAACAGATGCGCGGAATGGGCGTAATCGCTGTATTCGTTCTAGCGATTGCGGTCATAAGTGGAACGGCGCGATTTTTTCAAGAATACCTCGCAGCTTCCATCGCAACCCACGTAACGATTCAATTGGGCCGCGAAATGTTCGCAAACATCATCTATTTACCACTGCGTTTTTTTGAACAACGCAATGCCGGCGAGATTATTGCACGTCAAACAAATGACGTTTTTATGGCCGGCCGAGGCCTTACCAATGTCTTCATGAAATTGTTCCGCGAACCCATCAAAGCCGTTGTGTTCTTGGGTATCGCATTGTGGCAAGACGTGTTCTTGACTGCGGTAGCCCTCGTTGTTTTGCCGCCGGTTGCGATCGTGATCGTAAAGATTGGGCAGCGGGTTCGGAAACGGATGCGCCGTTCGCTCGAACGCGTTGCGACGCTCCAGAGCGCCGTCAAGGAAAGTGTCGACGGCGTCGCGATTATCAAAGCGTATGGACTGGAGCAGCGCCAAACCGATCGTGTCGGCACCGAGTATCGCGGCCTTCGCAAGCAATTATTGCGCATGGTGCGTGCCGATGCCGCCATCGGGCCGATTACCGAGTTGATTCTTATCTGTGGCTTCGTGGTTTTCATTCTGTTGAGTGCGCGCCGTGCAATTTCGGAAGGTACCGAGTGGAATGAATTGGTCGTGTTGTACGGCGCTTTGGTCATGATGTTTGACCCGGTTCGAAAACTCTCGTCCGTAAACAACGCGATTCAGACTAGCGTCGCCAGCGCGCAACGGGTGTTTGAATTTATCGATCTCCGATCGAATCTTACCGAAGCGCCCGATGCAATTGCGTTGCCAAGATTGCAAGAGAGCATTCGATTCGATCATGTCGAGTTTTCCTACGAGCCGGAAGAGCCGGTGCTGACCGATGTCGATTTTGAAATTCGTCGAGGGGAGATGGTGGCCGTCGTTGGGTACAGCGGTCAAGGCAAGACGACGCTGGCAAAACTCGTGCCGCGATTGTATGACGTCACCCAAGGCGCGATCAGAATCGACGGCACGGACATCCGCCAAGCGACCATTCGGAGTCTACGCGATCAAATCGGAATCGTGACTCAGGATACGGTGTTGTTTGATGACACGGTCGCGGCCAATATTTCAGCGGGGTCTCCGGAAGCGACGGAAGACGAAATTCGGAGCGCGGCACAGGCGGCGAACGCGGAGGCATTTATTGAAGAACTTCCGCAGGGTTTCGATACGCGTATCGGAGAGAGCGGGAGCCGACTCTCCGGAGGGCAACGGCAGCGCCTGGCGATTGCGCGCGCGCTGCTTAAAGATCCTGCGTTGCTGATTCTCGATGAGGCGACCTCAAGTCTCGATTCTGAGAGTGAACAGGCGATACAGCAAGCGATCGAGACGTTCGTAGTCGGTCGCACCACGCTGGTGATCGCGCATCGTTTGTCCACGATTCGCCGGGCAGACCGGATCGTTGTGCTCGACTCAGGGAAAATTGTCGAACAAGGCCCGCACGACGAACTCATCGCGAATCCCGAGAGCATTTACGGTCGACTGTACCGTGTTCAGTTCGAGGCGTAGTCGCCGATCGTCGTTCGCGAAACACACATGCCCAGTGTTGTATAATTCTGGGCGTGTATTTGACAACCAATTCTATGAATAAGCAATCGTATAACGGACGAAGATCGGCGACGAGCAAGTTCGTTGCTGCGTGTTGCCTGCTCGTACTGGCCGCATGTTCCTCTGAGCCTATTGACGGACCATCGCCCGGCGCCAAACCGGCTGCACCAGCGGATTCCGCGGTCCTAAACGTTCGGATTGTGAACAGTGGGTCGGCACCATTGAAGGGTATGGTGCCGGTCGCGTTCGCGGGACCAACGTTGCTCTCTGACACGGTATCGCGGGGTGCGCCAACGGACGATGGTGGCGATGGACAAGTCACGTATCCGAAGGAACAATGGGTATACGTTCGCGCGACAGACCCGGCCGGCAAATTGGTCGCAATCAATTTTGCCGAACTGCGACCTGGTGACGCACGTGGGTCCGACGATCCAGTCGTTTTAATGATGGGCGCCACTGCTTCGGTTACTGCAACGCTGCAACACGCTGACGGTTCGGCGACTTCTGGTGAGGTGGTGAACCTGTCGATGATTCACCCCGCGCATGGACAGTGGTGGCACGTCGAAAGTACCGCAGATGGAGCGGGTGTCGTGCGTTTCGATCGATTACCTTCGGGCGCATTTGCGCTCAAACTTCGAATTGCGGATGCCACATCCGTGACGATTCGAGAAGCAGTACTGTCGAGAGGTGAAGTCAAAGACCTGGGGGTGTTGTCACTCCAGGCTTCTGAATGATCATCTACTTCGGGCTTGCGGGCACCATTTCTGGACCGGTGTCGGGCGCCCGATCGCCTGCCATGTGGCCGGGCCCGGTGAACGAGTCGATGTAAATGTGAATGTCGCCGGTCAACGCGCCGCCGATGATACCGCCTAAGAACCCTAGAGCGCCTGCCACAAGAATTACGATAATGATATCGCGCTTGTTCATTGCCGAAATCCTTTCACCTAGACCGATTTAATATAAATATTTCGGAGGGGAACATCCCCCTAGCCCCCTTCAAAGGGGGACTTGTACGGGTGAATCTAGCGCGAGGCACCTGACGTTTCATCGTCAAGATGCTCTAGCCGTAGTGATAGTCATATCGTCGGCTGAACACGCGATCTGACTTCCCACTGACTAAGACATAGAGGGCGAACACGGCGAGTGCCGTTCCAATTGGAATACTCCAAATGTCGAGCACCGAGACGATGATCGCGAGAATGCGTGCCCAAGGTTTGAAATTGAGTAGCCCCCATCCGGCAAGAATTCCGGGCATTACGGTCACCATGCTCAATACGAATAGACCGGAGGCAACTACGGAAGCAAGGGCCATCAATTCCACTTCGCCGGAGAACAGTCCGGCTACGCCTACAACTGTTGCGATCAGCATCAAGATAACCAGCGAGAAGCCGTGATAGATGATGAAGAGCCAACCGAGCAGTCTAATTTGATCGCGCATAGACGAATCCTTTCTTGAACCAGATTCGCGGTTAATAAAGACCGCGAATCAGAAGCAAGAGTCCGAAAATGAAAAGGGGAATGCCGATGAATGCCCCGATGATGGTCGTGATGAGAAACCAACCGATGATCATGAACGCGAGACCTAAGAGAATCGCGATCAGGATACCCGTGAGATTGGCGATCATTGTGACAAAGCGCCAGCACAGGACCATCGGCCAGAGGAGGATTGGTGTGCGTTTTTTGGTTGGCGCGCTCATTCCAGACATCTTGTCAATCCTCATGCTTGGGGATATTGGGATAATGCTCCCGTCACCCAGACCCTCTCCCAACGGAAAGGGATTCGCTCAGCATATCTAGTCGTTGAGCCGCTGTTCCCAGTCGTAGTCGCGGGCTGTCACGATGCCTTCCATCCGGCCGATCCGCCGTTCGAGGCTTTCGAACGTACGTTTGAGCCGACGCAAACCCATCGATCGAGAATTCATGAATGAATCGTAAAATTCCATGTCGCTGTCTTCTTTGAATGGGACAACCGGTTCGGGCTTTATCAGTAGCGCCGCGAGGACGTAGAGTCCGACGACCGGCCAGAATCCACTAAAGATAGAAGCGAACACTACGAGCGCGCGCGTCCAACCCACTGAGATGTCGAGATAATTGGCTGCACCGGCGCAGACGCCGAAGATGGCGCCATCGCGAGCACGGTAGAGTCCTTGTGGACCATCGTCGAACTCGCGTTCGTACGGGGCCGGCGTTGCGTGACGCATGCGGTAGCGTTCTTCGCGCCGTCCACGTTTGCGACCGTGATGGCGTTCACGTCTGCGGCTCATACCCGGTCTCCTCGCTTTTCACGGTCGAGCAACAAGGTTTCCAATGACTCGACCCGTTCTTCCATCTTTAACAATCCGTGATAGATGTCTTGAATCAAACGCGTTTCCTCATCCGCCAAGTCGCTGGTCTTCGCCGAACGGCCGCCGAAAATAATCTTCACGCAGACGATAAACGTAACCGCGAGAATCGCGATGATGGGGATACTCACGGCAATAATTGCTACTTCATCCACAGGTCCTATCCTCCATCTGTTGAGCAGTCTCGGGCGTCATCGCTAGTGGCGTCCCGCGACGGTATCACTCGTGCGAATGGTATCTGTCCATTCGTGGCCGAACTCTTCACGTCGTTCGTATGTTTCTTCGAGCAGCAACGTCTCTAACGATTCTACTCGCCGGTCAATTCGAATCATGTCGCTATGAATCCGCTGCATCAACCGAGTTTCGTCGTCGTGTTCGGTGTCGTCACGACGAATCCCCTTGCCGCAGAGGCGAACACATGCCCAAATGAGTAACACGGGCAACGCCAGTATGAGGAATGGCAGGGCGAGCGTCAAAACGATTATTCGCCCTATCAGTCGCATTGTACCGTGCATGCCGCCTCCCTTCTTCCAGTGGTTGCCCGTCTCGTTTCTATGAATTGCCGCGCTTTGACTTCAGCTCGGCGAGTTCCTTCTCAATATCCTCGTCCTCGTTGAGCTGTTCGATCTCGTCTTCCAGCGACTTCTTCTTGCCGAAATTGACGAGGTCCGCTTCGGCTTCCATATGCTCGATTCGGTTCTCGAAGTTCTCGAATCGAGCCATGGCGTCCGCCGTGTCTACTCGGCGAATCTCGCGTTGTGCGCGTGCCTTTTGATGGGCGTGCACATGGCGCTGCACGAGCATGCGTTGTTTCTCACGGGCCGTTACGAGCTTCTCTTCCAGTTGCCGAATGTCGCTCTGGTATTGTTCGACCAGCGAGTCACACTGGTCAGATTCCTTTTGCAGGGTGTCGGCGCGTTCAGAATACCGGCGCTTTTCGAGGAGCGCTTCTCGTGCGAGGTCTTCGCGGCCTTTGTCCACGGCCAGTTGGGCTTTGTCGCCCCATTCACCGGCGCGGACGCCAACCGAATCCGCTTCGCGTTGGATTTTTTTACGCGT
>JAJDAB010000365.1 GCA_029262095.1 Candidatus Hydrogenedentota bacterium | reverse complement strand
GCGCGGGTCTTGGCGGGTCGGCTGAATGTCACACAGATCACTGAAATTGAAGATACGAAAATGCAGGACAAGTTGGTTCGCCGGCTTCCCGAAATCGTAGAGCTTCTCATCAAGTATCAAGAAGATATTGACGGACAAGATAAGCGCGCACGCCGTACGGATCTCACGGAACGCAGCTTGATGAATATTCGCAAACGAATCGCGGAGTACCGTGGCCTCCAAGCGGAATTGGTGCGCGAATTGCACCTGAAGAACAAAGAGATTATGAAAATCTCGCGCAAGATTAAAGGGCTTCGGCGCCGCATTTTTTCGGCGCGCGACGAGATTACCCGTGTGGAACAGGAAGTCGATTGCGGCGCAGAAGACGTACACGCGATCGCGGTAAAATTGCGTCGATCGATTTCAGCGGCAGATGAGCTTGGGGTTGATGCCGATGCGATGTTCGATGCGGAACGGCGCATTTCGCTGGCGCAACGAAAAATCGAACACATCGAAACGGATGCACGCCTCGAAGCGGATCAGATCACGGACCTCATCGACATCATCCGCGAAAAAGAAGAGAAGATTTACAAAGCCAAAATGGAATTGGTGGAAGCTAACTTGCGCCTGGTGGTCAGTATCGGAAAGAAGTACACCAACCGCGGTATGTCTTTTTTGGATCTGATTCAAGAGGGCAATATCGGTCTGATGAAAGCCGTCGATAAGTTTGAATATCAACGTGGCTATAAGTTTAGTACGTACGCGACCTGGTGGATTCGCCAAGCCATTACCCGGTCGATCGCGGACCAGGCACGCACCATTCGAATTCCCGTGCACATGATTGAATCGATCAACAAATTGGTCCGGACGAGCCGCCGCCTTGTACAAGAATACGGTCGCGAACCTACGGCAGAAGAAATCGCCGAAGTCATGGAAATGTCTGCGGACAAAGTTCGTAGCATCCTCAAAATTGCGCAGGAAGCGATCAGCCTTGAGACGCCGGTCGGTGATGACGGCGACAGCAACTTCGGTGACTTCATCGAAGACAAAGCTGCAGAGTCTCCGGCAAACGCAACAGCATTCAGCGTCTTCCAAGAACGGCTGGATGATGTGTTAGGTTCGCTCACCGAGCGTGAGGAAAAAGTGTTACGGCTACGTTTCGGCCTAGGCGATGGCTACCCACGGACTCTCGAAGAAGTGGGCAGCGTGTTCAATGTCACGCGCGAACGCGTTCGCCAAATAGAAGCAAAAGCACTTCGCAAAATGCGGCATCCCACGCGCGCGCGCGACCTCAAGCCGTTTGTGGACTGGAATCTGAGCACCTAAGTGGCAACGGCAATCGCGCCTCCCGTGCGATTGCCGTCATTCACATCCGCAGTCGCCGGGTGCCGCAAGGGTGTTCGGTTCATTCGCGGGCCCGTAGCTCAGTTGGTTAGAGCAGGTGACTCATAATCACTTGGTCCCAGGTTCGAGTCCTGGCGGGCCCACCATATACGTCTATGCTATCCGACACTTTAGGCGTCCTCGTTGGTAGCGCTGCTACTTACTCAATATCGTGTCCCTCCCTAAAACTTGGACGCACTGCGGGGTAGGGTCTACAAGCTTGCCTAATCCGGGGCGCTGGTGCTGTCTTTGTCTGTCACTTGATCCGAATTTCGTATATTCGAGTCGATTGAGTTGAATCGAACTTTGGCTTCCGCAGATATGAACCCGCTGCGTTGCAAAGATCGCGCACGAATAAAATTGGCGTTTGCTTTCATTTCGCTGAGAAACAGATGCTTTCGGGTGAGCTTGCGGATTTCCGGGTCTGCTGCCAGAATTAGTGGGTAGGCCAAGTAGCTTCTTCGAATCTGGTTCACGAACGCGTTCGGTGGGCTAGGTCAAATTTGTTCGGGCCTTTCGGCGAACTATCGGGCTGATGATCCGGCCTTAGAATCTTTCCTAACTACGGCGGCACAGACTCAATGGCATCTCGATTGGAATCGGTGAACAAGCTTCGTCGTTCGAATGCGAACCGGGTACAGACAGGCGTAGCAACTCCCTTGCCGGCGTATCCGTGGAAGACGCGATTGCTATTGCCGGGTGGCATTCTTGCGGCTACGGCTGCGTTGTTTGCCGTGGCGGGGTATGGCCTCATCGCGCCAGCCCATACGGTTTCAGTGGCGCCAGTGATACAGAAAGGGTGGAGCAGCGCAACGTTGGGCGAAACGGTGGTGCAAGCGTCGGGGTGGATCGAGCCCGATCCATATTCGATAAGCGTAAGCGCACTCGCCGATGGCGTCGTGGAGGATGTCCTCGTACTCGAAAGCGCGGTTGTCAAAAAGGGCGACGTGCTCGTCCGTTTGGTCCATGAAGACGCGAGACTAGATTTGGAGCAAGCGGAAGCATCGTTGAAACTTGCGGAATCGGAAGTCGCCTCTGCTCAGGCCGAACTCACGGCAGCGCAAACGTATTGGGATAACCCTGTCGAGCTGGAGCGTGCGGTGACCTCGCTTTCGGCGGAAGCGGAAAAGCAACGTGCCACGCTGGGGCAAATCACCTCGGAGATCACAGCGGAAACGGCAATCCGGGAAGAGGCGGAACGTGCGTACCGCAGAGCGGAATTGTTGTGGCAACAAGATGAGGTCGGCACGGAAGCGGGATTAGACAAGGAAAAGGCACGCTACGAGGCGCAAGCCGCAATGCTGGTCGCAAAGCGAGAGCAGTACGCGACGGTGTTAGCGACGATCGACCAAATCGAATCAGACTTGAACGCGGCGCGGGAAGACTTGCGTTTGCGAACCGACGACATCGTGCGGTTGGAAGAAGCGAAGGCGTCGTTGCAACGCGCCAGTGCTGCTGCGGACCTCGCGCGATCGGTGCGCAATGAGAAGCTATTGCAATTGGATCGCATGGCCGTGCGCGCCCCGGCGAATGGCGTGGTTTTGCGGAGGCTCGTGCAGCCGGGCGCGAAGGTGGTTCGAATGATGGACAGCCCGCACTCAAGCCATGTGATGCACTTGTACGACCCGAAGTCTCTTCAAGTGCGCGTAGATGTGCCGCTCGTGGACGCGGCGCAAATCAGTGTAGGTCAACACGCTGAAATCACCGTGGAAGTGCTGCCGGATGCGGTGTTCCAGGGGGAGGTGACGCGTGTCATGCATGAAGCGGACATTCAAAAGAACACGCTCGAAGTCAAGGTAGCCCTGCGCGATCCCAAGCCGGTGCTGCGCCCGGAGATGTTGGCACGCGTGCGCTTTTTGGCGACTGCGACCGTTGCCGAAGCCGGCGAGCGCTTGGCGGTGTTGGCACCTTATGCAGCGTTGACGCGAGGCGTCAACGGTACGCACGTGTGGGTCGTTGAAAACCGGCGCGGCGACAAGGGCGTGGCCCGGCGGCGGACGATTGAACCCATCTACGGTCCGGCAAGCGCTACGTGGATCGAGGTGGTGTCAGGCCTTCAGCCCGGGAACCGCTTAATACTGAACCCTCCGATAGACTTGCGAGATGGCGCGCGCGTGCGCATTGCGCCCGAATCACAGGGGCGCTAACGATGGCGCTCATTGAATGCCGAAGGTTGACGAAGACGTATCAAAGCGGCAATACAACGATTACGCCTCTTGACGCTTTGGATTTGGATATCGAGACAGGTTCGTTTCTGGCCTTGATGGGGCCGTCGGGTAGCGGGAAGACGACTCTATTGAACCTCATTGCAGGGATTGACCGTCCGACGAGCGGGACATTGCGGATTGATGGTGAAGATATCGCAACGTTATCGCGAACGCGATTAGCGCGGTGGCGGTCGGATTATATTGGCTACGTTTTTCAACTGTACAATCTTGTGCCCGTGCTGACGGCTTACGAAAACGTGGAGTTACCGTTGTTGTTGCACAAATTGTCGCGCCGGGAACGACACGATCAAGTTCAGACCGCATTGGACTTGGTTGGTATTGCAGACCGGCACGACCACTATCCGCGTCAGCTAAGCGGAGGTCAAGAGCAACGGGTTGCAATAGCGCGTGCGATCGTTGCCGATCCCAAGATTATAGTCGCGGATGAACCTACGGGCGATCTGGATCAGGAATCCGCAGTAGCGGTCATGGAATTGTTGCAGGAGATCAACGAATCGTTGAACCGGACGTTGATTATGGTGACGCACGACGTTAGCACGACGCAATACGCTAAACGGACTTTGCACTTGCATAAGGGCAAATTGCTCGAGTCGCAGGCGGAAACGTTGACGACCAGATCTTCGCCCGATGCAGGATCGGATCGCGCTCATGCTTAACGCTCGTTACATGTCGCTGGTCTTGAAGTACATCGTGCGCCAAAAAGTGCGTAGCGCGATGACGATTTCGGGCGTGGCCTTGGCGATGTTTATGTTTTATTCGGTGCAAGCGATGCAGCAAGGTGTGCGCGCAGCGACCAAGCAGACTTCGGAAGACGCGACGCTGGTCGTTTATAGGGAAGACCGGTTCTGCCCATTCACGAGCCGGTTGCCCGAGGATTATCAGCGGACGATCACGGCACTGCCAGGCGTCAAAGCAGTCGTGCCGATCAAGATCGTGGTGAATAACTGCCGCGCGAGTCTGGACGTTGTCACGTTTCGCGGCGTGCCATCGAGTGCCTTCGATTCGGGTGTGTTCGGCAGCGCGACGATCGTCGAAGGATCCGCTCAGGAATGGAAACGGCGAGGAGATGCGGCGTTAGTTGGCCGACGGTTGGCGGAACGGCGTGGCTGGTCTGTAGGCGATCGAGTCGCAATCGATGCTATACAGGTGTCAATTGTTGGGATTATCGACTCGGATCAGCCCCAGGACAAGAACGTCGCCTACACAAACCTTGAGTTTATTCAGCGGACGGCAGGAAATTCAGACGGCGAAGTGACGCAATTCAACGTGTTGGTCGACGATCCAAAACTGCTAGCGGATGTGGCTGCATCGATTGACGCAGCATTTGCGGACGCTCAGGAGCCAACGTCAACGTGGACGGAGAAAGAGTTCGTGGCCAGGGCGGTAACGGACATCATCGAAATTGTAAACTTCGCGGGTTGGCTTGGCTGGGGATCGTTGGCGGCTGTCTTTGCACTGGTCGCGAACGCGATTGTACTTTCGGTGCGTGACCGCGTACGTGATTATGCGGTGCTTCAAACGCTTGGGTTTTCACAGGGTCTCATCGCGCGGCTTATCGTGGCCGAGTCGCTGATTCTGAGCTTGATCGGTGGTTGCGCTGGATTGGCCGCCGGATTGGCGGTAATCCATTTCGGTCGATTTAGTTTTTCAGTCGAAGGGTTAAGCGTCAATTTCACGGCAGGCCCCGGCATGATCGCTATCGGTATCGCGTTATGCGCGTGCATCGGAGTGTTGGCGGGTCTTTTTCCCGCGTGGGAAGCGTATCGGCGTGAAACCGTCGAAAGTTTCCGGGCGGTCTAGCGATGCCCGGGCTTCCGTTTGACTACAGCGTGCGCAACTTGGGTCGTTCTCCGATGCGTTTGGGTGCGATTGTGTTGGGCAGCGCGCTCGTAGTCGGCCTCGTGATGGCTGCGGGCGGGTTCGTTCGGGGAATGAATGAAGCGATGCGGCTCGGTGGCACCGAGGACAATGTCCTGTTGCTCGGCGCGGGTAGCGAGGAAAGTATCGAACGTAGCGAGATTGCCGGAAACTCAGGAGCGCTGGTCGCGGCAAGCGTTCAAGGCATTCGGGAAGCCAACGGCGTACCCTACGTATCCTCGGAAGTGAACGTTGCGCTAATTATGCGCACGAAACGCGACGATCCGGTGGAGCGGCGCGGCGTGGTGCGTGGCGTGACGCCCGCGGCATTCTTGGTGCATCCGCAGGTGACCATATTATCGGGTCGGGGACCGCGATCGGGCGCGAACGAGCTGCTAGTGGGCGCGCTTGCCGGCGAAAAATTGGGTTTGTCCGAATCAGCGTTGAACGAAGGGCAACAGCTGTATTTTGGCGATCGCGCATGGACCATTGTCGGCCGGTTCGCATCGCCAGGAACGGTTATGGAAGGTGAATTGTGGGCGCCGTTGACAGACGTGCAGGTGGCGTTGAAGCGGGACTCGATTTCCGCGGTTACCGTTACGCTCGACGCGGCGGAATTCGCCGATATTGACGCGTTTACAAAACAGCGGTTTGATCTAGAGCTCGCTGCGGTCCGCGAGACGGATTACTACGCGAGTCTGATGGCGTTCTACCGTCCCGTTCGTTGGATGATTGGCGTGACGGCGGTGCTCGTGTCACTGACGGGTCTGTTTGGCGGATTGAACACGTTGTATGCCGCTTTCGCAGCACGTATCCGCGAGATCGGAATGTTGCAGACCGTTGGCTTCACGCGGGGCGCTGTGATCTGGAGCCTGTTGCAGGAATCCCTGCTGGGATCAGCGGCGGGGACGCTCATCGCAGCAACGGCTG
>JAJDAB010000364.1 GCA_029262095.1 Candidatus Hydrogenedentota bacterium | reverse complement strand
TAGATTCGCAAGGCAATACATGGCTTGCCGATCAGAATTACAACACTGGCAACACCTTCTCCGTTGACGACCCGATAGTAGGTACGGCGGAAGACGAACTGTATCAGTCGGAGCGCTGGGATTCACCGAGTGGTCAGGAGTTGATGTATAGCTTTGTGTTGGCTCCTGGTGAGTATACGGTTCGTCTGCATTTTGCTGAGATTTATAGTGGTAATGCGCAGGTTGGCAAGCGTGTTTTCGATGTCTTGATCGAAGGCCAGACGGTGCTTGATGATTATGATGTATTCGCGGATTCGGGTTTCTTAAACGCGGTTATCAAAGAGGTTGGTGTGACGCTTGTTGATGGCACGCTAAACATTCAGTTTCTGCATGTCGTTGAGAATCCAAAAGTCGCGGGTATTGAGATCGTCGAGGGACCGATTACCTCGCCGGTATTGGACGCATCGCCGAGTTCGGTTGCGTTTGGCAGTGTTCAAGTTGGAAGCGCTTCTGGCGGACAAACGGTCACGTTGACGAATACCGGTGACGATATCCTCGATGTAACTGGGATCGCCGTCCAAGGTACAAACGCGATCGAGTTCACAACCGACGCCGCTGCAGGCTATTCAATCGATCCTGGCTTGTCCGCAAACTTCGACGTGACGTTTGGCCCCTTGGACATCGGCGCACGGTCCGCGGACCTCGTCATCACATCGAATGATGCAAGCAGCCCAACAACGATTCCATTGTCGGGGTCTGGCTTGGCACCTATTGCCAACGTTTCGGATGCAAGCATCGGCTTCGGTTCCGTTTTCACCGGTGCCACGTCTAGCGCGACGAATGTGACCATTACGAATGACGGCAATCAAACGCTCAACATTTCGTCTATCTCGCTGACGGGATCGAATCCGGGTGATTTTGGTTCTACGGCGGCAGCGACGTACACGATTGCGCCAGCGGCTTCGGTAGCGTTTGATATAACATTTTCTCCGACTGCAGGCGGCGCGCGAAGTGCGAGTCTATCGATCGTCTCGGATGATCCGGCGAGCCCAGCTAGCATTGCACTTTCCGGCACGGGCGTAGTCCCGCAGCCGCCGACCGCCAGCTTGTCACCCGTTGCGATCGATTTCGGGACGGTGACGGTCAGTACAACTTCGGCCGCACAGAGCGTAATGATTTCGAATACGGGCGACCAGTTACTCCAGGTGACCGGTGTCTCCGCGTCGGGCGATTTCGCCACGGACGCGGCGCCGTCTTATTCAATTGCACCGGGTAGTTCCGCTTCGTTCAACGTAACGTTTACCCCGACCAGCGAAGGGCCATTAGGCGGCCAGGTCACAGTCATTTCCAATGACCCGACCAGTCCGGCGACGGTGCTGTTGTCCGGTCAAGGCCAACAACCGCAACCACCAACCGCCGTACTCAATCCTGCGACCAATGACTTTGGCGCAATCCGGATGCCGCAGAGTTCGACGCCGCTCGCCGTCACGTTGAGCAATACCGGCGATGATGTGCTGGACGTGACATCGGTGGGCATCACAGGCGCAAATGCCGGCGATTTCAGTACCGATGCAGCCGTGAGTTATTCCATTCCCGTTGGCCAGTCGGTTGGATTCTCGGTGACCTTTACGCCGACGGCGACCGGGGCACGCTCGGCAACGCTTTCCGTTATTTCGAATGACCCGAATTCCCCTGCTGGTCTGGCGCTGTCTGGCACAGGCGAAGATCCGTTCCCGCCGGACGCGCAAGTGTCACCCCTAAGTCTTTCGTTTGGCACGGTGAACTTGCCCCAGACGTCAGCGGGACAATCGGTCAGTATCACAAACGGTGGCGAGCAAACGCTTAACGTCACGAGTATCTCGTTGAGCGGATCGCACCCCGGTGATTTCGGCACCAACGCGGCTCCGACGTATACCATCGCGCCGACTGAATCCGTTAACTTCGACGTGACGTTTACGCCGACGGCAAATGGCGCACGAACGGCGAGCTTGGTTATTGCATCGGATGATCCCGATGGTTCCGTTCTCGTCGCATTGGATGGAACGGGCTTTGAACCGCCCAAGGCCAGCGTGACCCCAACGACCCACGATTTCGGCCAGGTCATTCTCACGAACACCAGTAGCGCGCAGACATTCACGCTCGAAAATATCGATTCGCAGGCACACACGCTTACAGGCATCACGTTGAATGGCGCGAACCCCGGCGACTTCGGCCTCAGTGGCGGACCTTCGTTACCATTGCCGATGAATCCGAATGACACCACAACGGTCGCTGCCGATTTCGCGCCGACCGTTGCGGGTGGACGATCAGCAGACATCGTATTCGAGTTCGATAGCGGCGCATTCAGCGTGATCGCGACGTTGTCCGGGACCGGCACTACATCGACGCCGACCGCGTTCTATCGGCTCAACGCTGGCGGTGACACCTACGTGGATGCGGCAGCAAATACGTGGGAGCCGGACAACAACTACATCAATACGGGCAGTAAATACTCGAATACCGAACCCATCGCCGGCACGAACGACGACACGCTGTATCAGTCAGAGCGTTGGGACAGTGACGGTGGATCCGAGTTGATGTACACGCTCCCGATCGCGAACGGAGAATATACAGTTCGTCTGTATTTCGCGGAGATTTATAGCGGAAACGCACAAGTCGGCAAACGCGTTTTTGACGTTGAGCTCGAAGGGCAACCATTCCTCACCAACTACGATGTCTTCGCTGCCGCGGGCTTCCTGAATGCAACGATTCAAGAGACGACGGTACAGGTCAACGACGATGAATTGAATATCGAATTCTTACACAACATCGAAAATCCAAAAGTCGCGGCCATCGAAGTCTTGGGCGATGTAATCGGACAACCGATTCTGGACGCTACGCCAACAAGTATCGACTTCGGACAAGTAGACGTCGGCGTCGCATCGACCCCAGCAACCGTAACACTGACCAACGTCGGTGCCGTGACGCTCCAAGTAAGCGGCGTACAAATCACGAATGCAACCGGCGGCACGTTCTCCACAGATGCTCTCGCTGCGTACAGCATCGCACCGGCATCGTCCGTTGCATTTGACGTGACGTTTACACCCGACGACTCGGGTCCGGAAACCGCTTCAATCGAAATCGTTTCCAACGACGCCAGTAGCCCGGCGGTCATATCGTTGGCCGGTGAGGGCGTGGCAAACGGCGACCCAGCGACTTCGTTATCACCGGCAAGCGTTGCATTCGGTAACGGCGATATCGGTGCCACCTCGACCGCCGTGACGGTCACCGTGACCAACGACGACGACGCTGCGCACGAAGTTCATCACATCGACATCACCGGTGTGGATACAAACGACTTCCTCATTACCAGTTCACCCACGTTGCCCATCACACTGGGCCCGGGCGAAAGTACGTCAGCCGACGTGGCATTTGCTCCGACGGCAACCGGCGTTCGCAATGGCGAACTGCGCTTCCACTTTGACACGCATTCGTATCACGCAGTCGCACCGTTGAGCGGCACCGGCCAAGATGCGCCGCCACCACCACCGGCGGGCGCGGCGCTGTACCGAATTAATTCCGGTGGTTCTGCATACACGGATTCGTTCGGCAACGACTGGGAAGAGGACAACTACTTTAATACAGGCAGCACGTTCTCCACCGGCGCCACGATTTCGGGTACAAACGACAGCACGCTCCACCAAAATGAGCGCTGGGACAGCGAAGGCGGATCAGAGCTAATTTACAGCTTGCCGATCGCGACGGGATCGTACGACGTGCGCCTACACTTCGCCGAAATCTACAGCGGCAATGCGCAAGTGGGCAAACGCGTCTTCGACGTGGCTGTTGAAGGACAGACCGCGCTCACGAACTACGACATTTTCGCGAAGGTCGGGTTTGAAACCGCCACCGTGGAATCGATACCAGTCAACGTAACGGACGGAAGCCTCGAAATCGAGTTCATCCACGTAATCGAAAACCCGAAAGTCAGCGCCATCGAAATCATTTCGTCGGGCGGCATTGAATCGGATGTCACGAGCTTGGAGTGGGGCCACGTCGGCATCGGCGCGACAGGTGATGTTAAGAACATCACGTTGACCAATGCGGGCGATATCGACGTGACAATCTCCAGCCTCATGTTCAACATTAACCAAGGTGCCGGTCACGACTTCCATGCAACCATTGGCGGTTCGACGTTCGCCGGTGGAGACGTAAACGTACAGCACGCCATTGACGTCGACGTAGCTACAGGACAATCCATCGTGGTCCCGGTTCAATTCTTGCCGACCGAAGAATTAGACAATGACATCAATCTTGTATTCGGCGGAAACTTCGGGCCTGTATCGGTGCGACTTATCGGTACCGGCGGTGAAGACACTGGCCACCCGTTCCTGCACGTCGTGATCGTCGCCGATCCGTATGTCGTTGATTTCGATGGCGATGGTTCCGAGCCGGTGAATCTCGTTGGATCGTTCTCACACACCCACGAAATTGGGCACGCGCTCACGGCGTTCGAATGGACCGAGGGCGGCACTCCATTCTCGACGGTGCAAGACCTGACCACAGACTTCGCAGTGGGCGATCACACCGTGACGTTGACTATCACAGACGACAATACGCCCGCCGAAGTTCTGGCCGGTTCGGAAACGTTCAGCGTCGTTCCGGCGAGCGCGGTTCCGGGTATCCTTGCGAAATACTATCCCGCAGGCGGCGCAGGCGGCGCGAACGTATTCCTCGACGCTGTACCATCCGCCGCGAGTTTCGCCGAGACGCTGACAAACGGTTATGAAGTGCTCGACCAAAGCGGCACGGCCGGCGGATCACCGTTCACCTCATTCGTGATGGTGCAGATGCTCGGTAAAATCCAACTCGATACGGGCGGCGCATACACGTTTGTAGCCAACGGTGGCAATGAGGCCCGTCTGTTCGTGAACGGATCGCTTCATGTTCCCGGCCAAGTCCTTTCGCCAGGATTACACAGTCTTGAAGCGCGATTCGCGGTCGACGCAATCGGCGAGCTGCCGTTGACCGTAACCTTCGGCATCGACGGCGGATCGCAAATGCCAATCGATCCTTTGATCACGACACACGATCAATCGACGACATCGCCTGTTATCAACTCGATGCCGAATTCCGGCCTAGAAATAGGCGGCGCGACAATCAACATCCAAGGCCTCGGCTTCATTCCGTTGGATCAAGTAACGGTCCATTGGGGCGGCACGGACTTCTCCGGCACCGATCTTACTGTCACGCCCACGCAAGTAACGCTGATCTCGCCGCCGGGTGCGGGGACGATTCAAGTGACCGTCGAAACGCCGAACGGCGTGAGTAACGGGGTCGGTTATACCTACAACAATTCAGGCCCGGCACCTGTTCAGTTCGATGAATCCGATCTAATCGGCGGATTCTCGGATGTAACCGCAGGCACATTGGGATCCGATGGCCGACTGTATGTCGCAGAGATCGATGGTACGATCCACGCGATCACATTTGACGAAGACTACAACGTGACCAACGTTCAGACGATCACGACGCTGGAAAACGTATGGAATCCAAATATTCTCGGCATGGGTACGAACCCATTCGACGCACCGGGTGTGGTGAGCATCTATGTCAGTCACAACTTATTGTTCGCGAACGGT
>JAJDAB010000363.1 GCA_029262095.1 Candidatus Hydrogenedentota bacterium | reverse complement strand
ACCGAATGTTAAATTGCCCCCATTCCTTCGCGATTGTCTTCGTCATGCCGATCACCCCCATCTTTGCGGTCGCATAGTTGATCTGCCCAGCATTTCCGTGCAGCCCGGAGGTCGAAGATACATTGATGATGCAACGCGGCGCCGGTTTTCCACCGCTCGCCATTTCTTGCTTCGCCACATCGCGCATATAGGGTACGGTCGCCCGGGCAATTCGGAAGGGCGCGCCGACATGACAATCGATAATGGCATGCCACTGTTCATCCGTCATCTTATGGATGACGGCGTCCCACGTGTAGCCCGCATTGTTGACGACAATGGAGATTTTGCCAAATGCGTCCGATGCCGCTTTCATGAGTGCATCCGGAAACGCGACATCCGTCACATCGCCTGCGTGAACGGCTGCCTCACCGCCCGCAGATTTAATTTCACTCGCAACAGCTTCCGCCGGCTCCGGGTCGATATCACTCAGGACGACTTTCGCCCCCTCCGCCGCCATTAGTTTTGCCGTTGAAGCGCCAATGCCGCGACCGGCACCCGTAATCACCGCAACTTGTCCATCCAACATACCGCTCATCATGTGCTCCAGTGGATTCGTAAATATTCAGGTCGAAGACTATATCAGAAGAAACGCCGGTCTCCCGACGAATCCGCTAAAATCATAACGTCTACTTGACTCCAAACTGCAAATCCACGTAATCTACTCGGCCACATCGTCGGGGTGTGGCGCAGCCCGGTTAGCGCGCTTCGTTCGGGACGAAGAGGCCGGAGGTTCGAATCCTCTCACCCCGACCATTTATCGATTAGTCTGAGTACGCGATTTCTTGATGTATTGCGCAGGCTATTTGATTGGGCGTTCTAGCGTATTCTCCCCGAATGCCTCGTGCTTCCTAGACCCGTTGATGGTGCGCATCCCCGCACTGCACGAGTTAGGTGCCGCCCAGCTAATCGGAAACCTTCAGGCCAGTCATGACAGTCGTTGTTATCGGGGCGCACCTTCGATATCTTGACCGTGTTTGAGTAGCGGCAGCGAATCTTGATGGGGACCAGCAACTCCGATGAGGAGGATTGTGCGACTGTGAGCGATAATGAAAAAGGGGTCTCGTATCACAGCCGTGAAGACGAGTATTTTCAGTCACGTGGACTTCGTCGATACGCCGGGGTGTGGTCATTATGGGCTCTTGGCGTCGGCGCCGTCATCTCTGGCGACTTCTTTGGGTGGAATTTTGGACTCGCTGCGGGCGGTTTCGGTGGTCTGTTGGTTGCGACCGGTATCATCGCCGCGATGTACATCTGTATGTGTTATTGCATCGCCGAGATGTCGCCGGCATTGCCGCATACGGGCGGCGCTTATTCCTTTGCGCGCACGGCCATGGGACCGTGGGGCGGCTTCATCACTGGTCTCGCGGAGAATATGGAGTATGTACTCACGCCCGCCGTTATTGTTGTGGGCATCGGTGGTTACCTCGGCGCGATCGTCAATGAAGTCACGGGGATTCAAATACCGGCGCCCGTCTGGTGGTTTTTTGCCTATGCTGCATTCGTCGGATTGAATGTCATCGGAGTCGAAGTGACGTTCAAGTTCACCGTGTTCATCACTTTTCTCGCACTTGCGATTCTTGTCGTGTTTTGGATCGGCGCCATTCCACATTTCTCGTTGGAGAATGCGCTCAACATCGAACCGACCACAGGAAATAGTCGTTGGTTTCCGATGGGGGCGCAAGGAATCGCAGCAGCCCTCCCTTTCGCTATCTGGTTCTATCTCGCAATCGAACAACTTCCCTTGGCCGCTGAAGAATCGCATGACCCCGCGCGAGACATGCCGCGGGGCCTGCTCTACGGAATCCTCACGCTTATCGTCGCGTCTGTATTGACACTCTTCTTGAACGCGGGTATCGCGCCCGGCGCAGCAGAAGTAGGCACATCGGACGAGCCGTTGTTCCTAGCGTTCAAAACGATATTCGGAGAGGGCATGGCCGCGCCGCTCTTATCGTTCATCGCGGTAGCAGGCCTCATCGCCAGTTTTCATACGATCATTTACGCGTACGGTAGGAACATCTACAGTCTCAGCCGCGCGGGCTATTTTCCGAAATGGCTATCCGTCACGCACGCAAAGCGAAAGACCCCACACGTCGCCCTCATTTCAGGCGCAGTTCTAGGCTATATGGTCGCGCTGCTCATCGAGTATGGCGACCGAGTCTTCGGCGATGTTCCCGTAGGAGCTGTCTTGCTGAACATGGCGGTCTTCGGGGCGGTCATCGCCTACATCATGCAGATGATTTCATTTGTAATCCTGCGCCGGCGTTTTCCGGACATGAAGCGCCCTTATGTCAGCCCCCTCGGACTTCCAGGGGCATACTTCGCTGGGGTCGTATCGGCAGCATCATTGATCTTCCTCTTCTTGAACGAAGACTATCGTGTTGGCGTGGTGGGGTGCGCGATCTGGTTCCTCGCGGGAATCCTCTACTTTGCACTCCACTCTCGGCATCATATGGTGCTATCCCCGGAGGAAGACTTTGCGCTCCAACAACGAGGAGCGTCCACTCCCCCGCGATAACCTTGCAATGAATTCTGGGGTGGCGTTTAATGTTCGCTGCTTCCCGGTTTAGCTTTTCGAGAATAGTTCCGTAGTACCAGATAGTTTCTCCGCTTTTGCATGAAACGTCGTTGGCTGAAGAATGGGCAAATGTTGATACCCTTTTTATGTCCCTAACTCCACTCTTAAGAACGCCAGCGGCAGGGATGTTCTAACCGAATGCCGATAGCGTTATTCGTTTTCTTTATTTCCGGTGCGGTGGCACTGCTATACGAGGTCGTATGGATGCGCGACCTCGCACTTATTCTGGGTGCCACGACCTATGGCACTGCAACGGTGCTCGCCACGTTCAT
>JAJDAB010000362.1 GCA_029262095.1 Candidatus Hydrogenedentota bacterium | reverse complement strand
AATGGCGAAGGCGAAATTCGAACGTACGAAGCCCCACGTGAATGTGGGCACGATTGGTCATGTTGATCATGGTAAGACGACGTTGACGGCCGCGATCACGAAAGTGATGGCGGAGACGGGCGGCGCCACCGAGATGGCGTTTGACCAGATTGATAAGGCGCCCGAAGAGCGTGAACGCGGGATCACGATCTCGATTGCGCATGTGGAGTATGAGACGGAGTCCCGTCATTACGCGCACGTGGATTGCCCGGGTCACGCGGACTACATCAAGAATATGATTACGGGTGCAGCGCAGATGGACGGCGCGATATTGGTGGTTGCTGCGACGGACGGCCCGATGGCGCAAACGCGCGAACACATATTGCTTGCGTATCAGGTGAACGTGCCGGCGATGGTGGTGTTCATGAACAAGGTGGATCAGGTTGACGACGAGGAGTTGTTGGACTTGGTGGAGCTTGAATTGCGTGAGTTGCTTTCGAAGTACGAGTTTCCGGGCGACGACATTCCGATTATCCGTGGTTCGGCGTTGGCGGCATTGGAAGGGCGAGACCCGGAAATTGGCTTAACGAAGGTCGTCGAATTGATGAAGGCGGTGGACGAGTATATTCCGACGCCTGACCGTGCATTGGATCAAGATTTCCTGATGCCGATTGAAGACGTCTTTACGATTACGGGCCGCGGCACGGTGGTGACGGGCGCGATTAGCCAAGGCATTATTCACACGGGCGACAAGGTTGAGATTGTCGGCATCAAAGAAAAGACCCAAGACACGACAGTGACGGGTGTTGAGATGTTCCGCAAGCTGATGGACGAAGGTCAGGCGGGAGACAACGTCGGGCTGTTGTTGCGCGGTATTGAGCGCGAAGATGTAGAACGCGGTCAAGTGGTTGCGAAGCCAGGTTCGATTACGCCGCACACGAAGTTTGAAGGCGAAGTGTACGTGTTGACGAAAGAGGAAGGCGGTCGTCATACACCGTTCTTTAATGGCTATCGTCCACAGTTTTATTTCCGGACCACGGACGTGACAGGCAGTTTAAAATTACCCGAAGGCGTTGAGATGGTGATGCCGGGCGACAACATCACGATATCCGGTGAACTCATCACACCGATTGCGATGACCGAAAACTTACGATTCGCCATCCGCGAAGGCGGACGGACCGTCGGCGCAGGCGTCGTGACTAAAATTATCGAGTAGGCATGATCGTCAGTATTAATATGGAATTCTGCAGGGCTGTAGCTCAATTGGTAGAGCAGCGGCCTCCAAAGCCGAAGGTTGGGGGTTCAAGTCCCTCCAGCCCTGCCAAAATTTCTATTGCCAGTATGGAGAACGCGTGATGGCCAGAGATGGTACGACTACGTCGGGAGCTGCAATCAAGGAGCCGGGTTTCGTCGATCGCATCCAACAATTTATTGTGGAAGTGCGGTCTGAAATGCGAAAGGTCAACTGGCCGAGCAAAGACGAAGTTAAGTCGATGACGCAAGTGGTGATGGTCGCGCTACTGATTTTGGCCGCGATTGTTGCTGTATACGACTGGATATTCCTGCGAGTTATTCAGATTCTACTATTGTTGAGTTAACGGACCGGGACGGCCCTGAATGTTCATTCGGGCCATCGTCCTTCAAAGGACCGACGCAACGTGACTGAAGAAAACGAGACCATAGAAGAGACTGCGGAAACTTCGGTGGAGGAATCCGCGCCACCGGAAGACGTTGAGGCGGGCGCCGAAGCCGCTGATTCGACCGATGCGGACGCTGTACCCGCGCCGCCGGTAGACGATGGCATCAAGCGCCGCTGGTATGCGATTCACGCGTATTCCGGGCAGGAAGGTAACGTCCAAAAGATGTTGCAAATCCAGGCGGAACAAGAAGGCGTGGGCGATCTTATCGGCGAGATTCTGGTGCCGATGGAAGAAGTGGCAGAGATCAAATCCGGCGAGAAAAAGATATCGAAACGTAAGTTTTTCCCAGGTTACGTTCTCGCGCGGTTGCCGGAACATCCAGAGCATAACGCGGAATTGTGGCACTCGATTAAAACTACGCCGGGTGTCGCGGGTTTCATAGGTTCGAAGACTGCGCCGACGCCGTTGGATGATGGTGAAGTACAAGCCATTATTGAAGAGATGCGGGGTGAACGCGAGCGGCCGAAACCGAAGGTCAATTTCGAGCAAGGCGAACGCGTCAAGATTATCGATGGTCCCTTTGCGAATTTTTTGGGCAATATCGACGAAATCAACGGCGAGCGCGGTATGCTCAAAGTAATGGTCGAAATCTTCGAGCGCTTGACGAGCGTCGAAGTGGAATTCTGGCAAGTAGAAAAAATGTAGCGGAGCCGCCGCGCGCGGCCTCCTGAACGAAGTGAACACGGAGCATTTACCATGGCGAAGCCAACGAAAAAAGTAGTGGCCATGATCAAACTGCAATGCCCTGCCGGCCAAGCCAATCCGTCGCCCCCTGTGGGCCCGGCACTCGGCCAGCACCAAGTGCAGATCATGGACTTTTGTAAGCAATTCAATGAACGCACGAAGGATCAACAGGGCCTGATCATTCCGGTTGTGATTACGGTTTACGAAGATCGGACGTTCACATTTATCACGAAGAGTCCGCCCGCGCCCGTCTTGATCAAGCGCGCCGCGCAACTCGCCAAAGCGTCCGGCGAGCCCAATAAAATCAAAGTGGGCCAAGTAACGCGGACCCAGTTGGAAGAGATCGTCAAACTCAAAGAGAAAGATTTGAACGCGGCGAGTATGGATGCCGCGGTCAGCATGCTTTCGGGTACCGCCCGAAGCATGGGCATCACCGTAGAATCTTAATCTGTTTACCGGCGGCGATCAGATCGTCGGACTAATCGTGGGAGGGCGTTTACGCCCGTTTGAACCACAGGAGACCGTACTATGGCCAAGGCCAAACGAATTAACGCGCTTCGCGAGACCGCACAATCGAAACCCTTTCACACGCTTGTCGAAGCCGCCGAAGGCGTCAAAGCGGGCGCCAACACCAAATTTGATGAGACAATCGATCTCGCCTTTTTCCTAGGCGTCGATCCGCGTCACGCCGAACAGATGGTTCGAGGATCAGTTTCGTTACCCCACGGCACCGGGAAAAGCGTTCGGGTCGTCGTCTTCTGTAAACAAGAGCAACAACAGGAAGAAGCGAAAACTGCGGGCGCGATGGAAGTGGGCGCCGAAGACCTCGTCAAGAAAGTCTCTGATGGCTGGACGGATTTCGACGTTGCGGTTGCCGCGCCCGACATGATGGGCGAAGTTGGTAAATTGGGTCGCGTTCTTGGTCCGCGCGGCTGGTTGCCCAGCCCGAAAGCTGGCACGGTAACGCCAAACGTTGTTGAGGCGGTAGGCGAGGTACTCAAAGGCAAGATCGACTACCGCGTGGACAAGAATGCGAACATCCATGTCCCTGTTGGTAAAGCATCATTTAGCGCCGATCAAATTCGCGAAAACGCGATGTCCGTAATTCAATCTGTCGTCAAAGCGAAGCCATCGGCATGCAAGGGCACGTATCTTAAGTCGTGCACGATTAGTAGCACGATGGGACCCGGGTACCGCATGGATCCAGTCGCGTTGACCGCCGAATCCAAGAGTGAGTAACTAAGCCAAAATTGAGAGTTCGCGGCCGCTTGGAAACATGCTGGTCTGGGACTGGGAGCACGCACGATGTCCACGTACCTGTTTACTTCTGAATCTGTAACCGAAGGCCATCCAGACAAGGTATCCGATCAAGTATCCGATGCGGTATTGGATGCGATGATTGCGCAGGACCCGATGAGTCGTGTTGCGTGCGAAACGCTTGTAAATACAGGTATTTGCGTAGTCGCCGGCGAAATCACATCGAAAGCGATTGTTGACATACCGACAGTCGTCCGCAAAGCAATTACCGATATTGGTTATGTCGGCGGCGATTCCGGGTTCGATGGAAATAGTTGTGCGGTGTGCGTCAACCTCGACAAACAATCGCCGGACATCGCGATGGGCGTCGACGAATCGGCGTCGCACGAGCAAGGTGCAGGCGACCAAGGCATGATGTTCGGATTCGCGTGCAACGAGACACCTGAGTTGATGCCGTTGCCCATCGCGCTTTCGCATCGGCTTGGTCTAGAGCTCTCGCGGCTGCGCAAGAACGGTACGCTGCCCTGGTTGCAACCCGACGGTAAGTCTCAAGTCACAGTCGAATATGATGGGTACAAGCCGATCCGAGTCGACACGGTCGTCATTTCAAATCAACATTCGCCTGACGTCACCAACGAAGAAATTCACAAAGCAATTGGCGAACAAGTTATCGACCGCATCGTCCCAAAAGAATTTGTGAACGGCGCGCTCACGAAGCACATCAATCCTACGGGCCGGTTCGTTGTAGGCGGTCCCGTTGGTGATAGCGGACTCACGGGCCGCAAAATCATTGTCGACACGTATGGCGGTATGGGACGTCATGGCGGCGGTGCGTTCAGCGGAAAAGACCCGTCGAAAGTCGATCGTTCCGCGGCATACATGGCGCGCTATATCGCGAAGAACGTCGTTGCGGCTGGATTGGCCGACCGATGCGAAGTCCAGCTCGCATACGCGATCGGAGTTGCGCAACCCGTGTCCATCAATGTGTCAACGTTTGGAACCGGAAAAGTCGAAGACGATAAGATCAGCGCCATCCTCAAAGATCACTTTGATTGCCGTCCGGCGAACATAATCAGTCAGCTCGACCTGCGCAAACCGATTTACTCCAAGACGGCAGCCTATGGCCATTTCGGGCGCGAAGACCAAGGATTCCGTTGGGAAGAAACGGATCAAGCCGATTCATTGCGCACAAAGGCCGGCCTTTAATTGCCGCGCGCGTTCATGACTCCGCACGATATACCGCTCACTCTTGGTTCCCAGTATTCGTTGGACGCCACGGGCATTGGAGTACACCATGCCTCGTAGCATGACCGGATTCGGAAAAGCGGACGCAGAGTGTGATGGCGAGGTGGTCACGGTCGAATTGACGTCGGTGAATCATCGATACCTTGATTGCAGCTTGCGTCTTCCGCACGGATGGAACGCATTTGAAACTACGCTAAAAAGCACCGTCAAAGATCGGCTGGCACGCGGTAAAGTTTCCATGACAGTCGTACGGCGAAAACTTCGCGCTTCTCCATCCGTACGGTTCGATATCGATCTAGCGCGTCAATACGTAGATGCGTCGAAAGAGCTCAGCCATTTGTTGGGAACGTTCGAGAATTTGTCCCTGGACACGTTGTCGCAATTGGACGGCGTGATCTACCAAGAGGATGCGGAAGAGGATTTGGCCGCATTTGAGCCGCATATACAATTGGCATTGGGCAAAGCCTTGGATCAGCTCAAGGAAATGAGGGCGACGGAAGGTGCGGCGCTTGTTCAAGATGTAAATGCACGGCTTGGCACGATGCGCGGTTTTCTTCAGTCCATCGAAGATCAACTGCCGAGTATTCGTGAACACTACGAAAATCGTTTGCGCACGCGTGTTGCAGAACTCAACGCGGATGCGGCAGTCACCGAAGAACGGCTCGCTGTTGAAATGGCCACTCTTGCGGACAAATCAGACGTATCCGAAGAAGTTACACGATTGATCGCACATTTCGATCACGCGGACAAGATGTTGGCGCAGGACGAACCGATCGGACGCAAGCTGGACTTTCTCATCCAGGAAATGCAGCGAGAGATCAATACCCTTGGTGTGAAAGTGCGCGATTCGGCCAACGCGCACATCGTGCTCGAAATGAAATCCGAACTCGAAAAAATCCGCGAACAGGTACAGAATATCGAGTAAGTGAAGTGGGCGAATCCAGACACATTTTTGTCGTTAGTGCCCCTTCTGGCGCCGGAAAACGGACCATCTTGCAGCGGGTAATGGCTGCGGATAGTAAGCTTTCTCTTTCGGTTTCGGTTACGACACGTCAACCGCGTGAGGGCGAATCCGATGGTATTGATTACGAATTTATAAGCGAAGAAGCGTTTGAAAAGCTAATCGCCGAAAATGCGCTTGTGGAATGGGCCAGCGTACACGGCAGTCTTTACGGAACCTGCCGATCGGAATTGGAACGGGTTACGAACAGCGGCGCGGACGCACTCTTGGAATTGGATGTACAGGGCATGCGGAACGTCCGAAATGCCGGCTTGGATGCCGTCACGATATTCATTGCGCCGCCGTCCATGAAAGAATTGGAGCGCCGCATTCGATCGCGCGCCGCGGATACGGATAACCAGATCGCGTTGCGTATGAACAATGCGCGCGACGAAATGGCCGCACGCGGCGAATTTGATTACATCATTGTTAATGACGATCTTGATGAAGCCGTCGCAGCGGTTGAGGCAGTGATTCAAGAATCGAGAAAGTAATTGTTCCCTACGGATTGTATTGGTTGACTGGAGAACGAATCATGAGTGAAATAACCATTGAAGCCCTCGAAGAAAAGTGCGAAAGCATGTACAAATTGGTGATCGCGACGGCACGACGAGCGAGTCAAGTCAGCAAGCCCGAAAGTCGACCGCTCGTTGCAACCACCCATCGTAAACCCACACTCGTTGCGCTTGAAGAGGTGATCCAGGGGAAAATCATCATCAAGAGCCAGTTGGATGAGGATGTCGTTGTTGAATAGTACTTTGAAGTGGGCAAGCGGCATGCCGGTGGAATCCATTGACGCCTATACTGCGGGCGAGCGCGTGGCCCGATACGATCGGGACATGGCGATTATGCATCCCAACCGCGAAGCGATGATCCAGGCGGTTGTCGACGTGTTGCCGGTCGATGAATCCGCGAAATTCGACCTACTCGATCTAGGCATTGGCACGGGGATCCTCTCGCAAGCGCTACTCAAGTCGTTTCCGAGCGCCCAAGTAATCGGGGTTGATGGCGCCGCGCCGATGCTCGAAGTTGCACGGAAACGGCTCGCGGGTTTTGACGGACGGTTCGAACTCGTCGCCGGAGACTTTCGTAAGTTGGATGCTGTCCTGCCGGAATCGTTTTCTCCTTTCGCGGTTGTGTCATCTTTTGCATTGCACCATGTTCCGCCATCCGACAAGATCAAGGTTCTGCGCTCGATTGTCGAACGGCTTGCGCCAGGCGGATGGTTGGTGATCGCGGACATTGTCGTTGCCGAAGACGAAGCAATTGAATCGCGATGGCAATCGATGCGTGTCGACGGCATCGTTGACCGAGCACGAACCCAAGACGACGACCGGTTTTCAAGCGCCGTTACCACAAGACGATTTCTGGATAAAATGGAGGCCGCCGAGGGCGATTGCCCCCAGACGCTCGAATCGGAAATCGAGACCATGCGTAGCGCCGGACTGCATCACGTAGGTGTTTTCTGGCAGAATACTCGAGAAGCCGTATACGGAGGTTTCAAAGCGGACTGATTGGGTACGTCGCGATCAGTCACAAACGATTGGAGTCACATCCGCCATGCACTCCGCCTTTCGTGATCGAAATATCGTGCTCGGTGTCACCGGATCCATCGCTGCGTACAAGGCGTGTGAATTGGCATCGCGCCTTGTCGAATACGGCGCAAATGTGACCGCAGTCCTCACCCGATCGGCATCTCAAATGGTTGGACCGGCTAGTTTGGCCGCCATCACCGGTCGCCCAGTCATTACCGGGTTATTCGACGAGAGCCAGAATCCTGAAATCGAACACATCAGCGTCGCGACAAGTGCGCATCTTTTCTTGATTGCGCCGGCGACGGCAAACATCCTGGCAAAGGCTGCCCGCGGTGCCGCGGATGATTGGTTAAGCACGGCCCTACTGGCGACTCGCGCGCCGATTTTGTTTGCGCCGGCGATGAACACGAACATGTATACACACCCCGCGACACAGGTGAATCTGGATATTCTTCGTGCGCGCGGATGCCGGTTCGTTGGCCCGGAAAGTGGTCGCCTCGCGTGCCGCACCATCGGTCCAGGCCGTCTTGCTGATACGCAGGCGATCCTCGAAGCGGTGATTCCGTTGGCGAGCGACCGACACGATTTTGCGGGTATCGATGTCGTGCTGACCAGTGGGCCGACTCATGAACCCATCGACCCGGTACGATTTATTGGTAACCGTTCATCGGGGAAGATGGGGCGTGCGCTCGCCATTGAACTCCTTGCCCGGGGCGCGAAGGTTTCGGCAGTCGTCGGCCCGCACTCCGAACCGATGCCCAGCGGTGTCCGGGTTGTCCCGGTACAGACGGCCTCGGAGATGGCAGAAACCGCGGTCAACCTGTCCCAAGAAGCGGATGTGTTTATTGGCTGCGCTGCGGTTGCCGATTACCGAGCGGAAAGCATAAACCCGACCAAGCGAAAGCGCGATGGCAACGGCCTTGTGCTAAAACTGGTTGAGAATCCCGACGTTATCGGTATGGTTGGCGCAGTCAAACGCGAGGGACAAGTCGTCGTGGGATTCGCTGCGGAGACGGATCGGCTCCTGGCCAACGCCCGAAAGAAGCTTGAGAAAAAACACCTCGACCTTATCGTCGCCAACGAAGTGGGCGTGCCGGACAGTGGATTTGGCACCGATTCTCTGCGGGCCGCGATTCTCGATGGCAAGCGAAATGCCCCTGAATTCCGGCTTTTGCCAAAAGAGGAGCTGGCTGAAGAGCTGGCGGATCGGGTATCCGGGATGCTGACAGAGGCTCGAGCCGCGGGCCACCGTGCAATCCAGCGTGAAGTCAACAATTGACAACTTAATGACCCCATGCTAGACTTCAGTTGATGCCGAAAGCCGCGCCAGTGCGGCATTTACACACGGAGGGGCGTCCGTTGCTGATGCGATCGAAATCACTCACAGTTACACTTGCTGCACTATTGCTTGCGGTCTTCGTCGGGCCGTCGATGGTGGCACTCGCACAATCCTATGATCCGGATCAGATGATCATTCCACCGACAGGGTTTGAGAAACGCCTGACCAAGTTGGGTCGCGGATTCTCCAACATCCTGTTTGGATGGGCGGAGATTCCGGTCACGTTTGATCGTAAGCTGAAAGAGGGTAAAGGGCTTCAGTATTTGCTGGGCGTGGTACCCGTTCTCGGATCGACGCGCGCGGTCATGCGTACAGCGACGGGCGTATTCGAGATGGTGACGTTCCCGTACTCGGACAAAGAGATTAATTTCGAGCCGCTGCTCGAACCCGAATACCTTTTCTAGCGTTTCCTATCGGGGGGTCACATGGACTGGTCGCGGCAAGGGGGAGCCGTAGTAAGTCCCGCACGTCTTGCAGACGGTCGGGTCGCCAAAGTCGTGCTGGTTGCAGGGCGCGGAAACCCAAAAGGCGCCATGCTCATCCTCGCCGACGCGCCCACTGCCCAGAACGCCTACCCGGTGTCGAAAATGCTGGCCGCGATGCATCCCGCTGACGCCGCAGACATCCTCTGTATGCAGGAACGAATTTTTGGCGTAGCAGCCCTAGAGGCGCCGGACCTCTAATGTCTCCACCGTATGCGAATATCGATCGCCTCATTGAAGACATCGTTACGCTGCCAAGCCTACCAGGCGCAGTCGCGGAACTAAACGCAACGCTGAGCGATCCGGACTGTTCCCTCAGTGATATCGGCGAAGTCGTCTCCAACGATCCGGCGATCGCGATGAAAGCGCTTCGCCTTGTGAACTCGGCCTATTACGGACTTGGCAACGAAGTTGGATCGGTCGAACAAGCCGTGAATCTACTCGGTCCAAAAGTCATAAAAAACCTTGTGCTCACGGCCAGCGTTTTCGAATCGCTTGGTCGCGCGGCTGAGGGTCTCTTACGTCACAGTGTTACGACGGGACTCGCCATGCGTGCCATTATCGATCATCGCGGCAATGCGGTCGGCATCGATGCAGACGAAGGTTTCATCTATGGGTTACTGCACGATGTCGGCATTATTATCTTCCATGAGTTCTTGCCCAAGGAACATGAGCGCGCGATTCAGATGGCGCGCGCGGGGGAAAAACCGCTCCACCTCGCCGAAATTGAAATCATTGGCGTTAGCCACGCCGAGGCCGGTGCGCGTCTTGCCACGACCTGGAAACTGGCGGACCGACTCTCGAATGCCATCGCGGGCCACCATGTTCTCGACGCGTGCCTCGACCGCAAATACCGGCCGCTCGCTGCGATGTTGCACGTCGCTGAGTACATCAGCGCGCGAAGCAGCTTTGAACCGCTTCCGAGGATCGTCACCGATACCGATCCGAACATTTGGGAAGAGGCGGGTATCAGGAGCCAAGACGTTCCAACGATCCTCGGGCGATTCTTCGAATCGCTGAGTGACACCGAAGAACTGGTTGCGCTCGCAGCCTAACCCAGTCCATTCGGAGGTGCTACAATCCGGGTCTGCGGCTCTGGTTACTCCGCGTAGATTCCAATGCACCTCATTCATCTAACTTGCGAACGATTCCGCGGGCTTGCGCCGATCGAATTTGAACCGGCGCGGGGCATGAACGTTATTCAGGGCCGTAATGCGCAAGGCAAGACTTCGCTTCTTGAAAGTATTCTGTATCTTGCGACATCCAAGAGTCATCGCACCAATTCCGAATCTGAGCTCGTCCAACACGATGAAGAAGGGTTTCGAGTAACCGGCCGTTTTCAACGATCGGAACGGAATGTCGCACTCGAAACGAATTGGTGGAAAGGCCAGAAGCGGTTCAAAGTGAACGGTGTCGCTCAACCGCGAATGAGCGACTTGCTCGGCCATGTAAACGTGGTCTTCTTCGCGCCGGAGGATACGGCGCTTGTCCGTGGCGCGGCCAGCGCTAGGCGACGGTTTCTGGATATGGAGTTGTCGCAACTCTATCCCGTCTACTTGCGTGCGTTGCAGGAATACCGGTTGCTGCTCAAACAGCGAAATGAACTGTTGCGGCAGCGTAGCCCGGACCCCGTTATGTTGGATACATGGGACGTGCAATTAGCGAAACATGGCGAGACGATCATTCGTGAACGAAAGCGATTCGTCGATCGGATCGCCGTACTAACGTCGGACGCGTACTCAAAACTGGCGGAAGACGAGTCGATGACGTTGCGGTACAAGCCGAACATCAAACCCGGTGCGCCGTATATCGATGTGCTGGGCGCATCGCGGGAGAAAGACCTGCGTCATCAAGTCACGGAACGCGGTCCTCATCGAGATGACCTGGAGTTTTCCATCGAGTCGAAATCGGCGCGGAGTCTCGCGTCTCAAGGACAACAGCGCACTGCAGCGTTGGCCGTAAAACTCGCCGAATTCGAATTCGTCCGTGAACACACGGGCGAATACCCACTGCTCATGCTCGATGACGCACTATCCGAACTCGACGCCGCGCGGTCTGCGCGTCTTTTTACGTTGCTGCCCAATGACGCGCAATGTTTCCTCACCACAACCGACTTGGCGAAACTCCCGGACGCAGCGACAGCGTCAATGACGCGTTTCACGATTGATGCAGGGGAATTGCGGCGGGACGAGTGATGGACCGCTGTAGACTGGTGCATGCGTGTTGCATGATGTGGTGTGTGGTCGGTGTCGTATCCGCGAGACAAAGGGTGTTTGATTGACGTGAAATGCGAAATCGGAATGGAAATCGTGCGGATTGCAATGGATTTGCGCTGGTAGTGAAATAAACGCAAAGGCGCGGAGGCGGAATAATTTCACCACGAAGGACACGAAGCGCACGAAGTAAGGATTGCCCGCGATTCACGTATCCGTCATTCCGAGATACCGTGATGGATATCAAGGCCGACCCTACGGTGAGAAACGGGCCACAGAGTTCACAGAGAACACCGAG
>JAJDAB010000361.1 GCA_029262095.1 Candidatus Hydrogenedentota bacterium | reverse complement strand
GCAGTCCTTATGTGACGCAATGCACGGCAACGGTTATCAGATCGTTCAAATGGGCCGGGACGATGAACGGAGTGGTGTGGCGCATGACTACGTGAACAAGACTTCGATTCGCGAAGCCGGTGCAATCATTCGACTCTGTGGCCATTTTGTTGGTTGCGACTCGGGGCTGCTTCACCTCGCGGCCGCGGTGGGGACGCCAGCAATCGGATTATTTGGCCCTACCGATGCAGGCGTTTTGTTTAGTTCGAACAGCCCGATCACGCCGATTCAAAACGGTCGACCGTGCGCGATGTGTTGGAACGGCCCGATGACGATGCGCGAACCGGGGGTTTGTCCAATGGACGTTGATAATTGCATGGAGCCGATTAGCGTCGAATCCGTCTTGACAGCTTTGGGGCACGCGAACGCAACGGACCGTTGCGCCTGATCGAATGGCTAGCCGCCCGCGGATTTTATTTTTGACGCTTTACCCCGCGAGTGTCGCGAGTCCGCGCTATCGCGTACTTCAATACCTTCCCGGATTAGAAGCGGAGGGATTCGACTGCACGGTGGCGAGCGCATTGACGCAGGCCCAATACACTTCGTTGAAGAAACCCGACGTCCGTGCCGCGCGGTATCACATCGCCGAGACCGGAAATCGCGTGACCCAGTTGCTCACGGCGTCGCAGTACGACGTTGTCTTCGTACAGAAAGCCGTGATGTCCGCGTATGTGCGGGGGATGATCGCGCTCCTCCGTCTGCACTCGCCTATATTGATCGTCGACTTGGATGACGCCGTACATCTGCGCCCGCCGCACCCGCTGCGGGGTACGGTGCGGGCGATAGAGGACCGCGCTCAAACAGAAAAATTGGTTAGTCATGCAGACCTGGTGTTAGCGGGGAACGACTGGTTGCGCGACGCTGCGGCTCAGTGGTCGGTCCATGCGGTGACGTTTCCTACGGTGGTCGACACCGATCATTATCAACAAGCCACCGATCAAGTAACCGCATTTCGAGTTGGATGGATTGGAGGGCCGAGCACATTCGACTATGTACTTGATATGCGCGAAGTGCTTGAGCCCATTGCCGAAGAGTCATGCTTTGTCGGCGTGGATGCGCCGCAGGTATCTTGGTCCGGGGCCACGGTTATTCCCTGGTCTGAGGAAATCGAAATCGACGCAATTCAATCGTTTTCGGCGGGGTTAATGCCGTTACGAAAAGACGATTGGTGCCGGGGCAAATGCGGCTTGAAGGCGTTGCAATACATGGCGTGCGGCGTTCCGTGTATTGCGACACCGTGGGGTGCAGCGCTGGATATCATTGAACACGAAGTCAATGGGCTGCTTGCCGATACCCCGGATGAATGGCGATCCGCAATAGACCGATTACGCGATCCAATGGAACGGCAGCGGCTTGGCCGCGCAGGGCGCGCAACGGTGGAATCGCGCTTTTCGCTCAATACTACTGCGCCGTTGTTGGCCGACCATCTGCGGTCGGTTCTCCAACGAAGCAATGTTTCGTAACGGCAACGCGATGAAACGAATTTGCTTTGTTATACCCACGCTCGCCATAGGCGGTACGGAACGGCAACTCGTGCAGCTCATGCACGGGCTTGCGCCCGATTTCGAGATGACCGTTATTTGCACTGGGAGCGAAGGTCCATTGGCCGACGATGTCCGGCTGTTGGGCGCAACAGTCTATGCGCTTGAAGCGAGCAGCGGCTGGAATCTCCTGTTGCGACGACGCATTCAGCACATCTTCAAATCTCACCGCCCCGACATCGTTCACGCGCTCCTCTTCGGGTTCGACTACCCCGCTGTTCGCGCTGCGCGAAAGGCCGGTGTTCCGGTCGTCGTTTCCGGCCGACGTCAATTGGCCCAATGGAAAAAGACGCGGCATATTCGACTACAGCAGCGGGCCAACGCGTATGTTGACTCGGTCATCACAAACTGCGAGGCGGCTGCGAAATTTGCCGCACTTCAAGAAGAATTGGATCGAGCACAGTACTGCGTCATCCAAAATGGTATCGATGCGGACGCGTATTTATCCGATGCCGACCCGGACGAGACGCGGCTCCGCTTGGGTATCCCGAATAATCGGGACGTTGTTGGCATCGTTGCCAATTTCAGTCCGGTTAAAGATCATGCATTGTTCTTGGATATTGCGGGTGCGCTGATGGAGCGCCGTGAGCATGTACACTTCTTAATGGTCGGCGGTGGACCTCGGCACAAGGAGGTCATGCGGACTGTTCGTCATCGCGGCTGGGCGGACCGATTCACCCGGTATACAGCGAGTGACGACATAGCGGAATTGTACGCTATCATGTCAGTGATGGTGCTAAGTTCGAAATCGGAAGGATCACCCAACGCGGTGCTTGAAGCCATGGCTGCGCGCCGCCCAATCGTCGCCGCATCGGTCGGCGGCGTTCCAGAATTGATCGAGCATGAGCGAACGGGGTTGTTGATCGACTCCCGAGACCCGGTCGTGTATGCGAAGGCGATTGATCGGCTCCTGTCGAATCCTGATGAAGCTTCTGCCAAGGGCGAAGCGGCGGGCGTTGTTGCACGGCGTGACTTCACTATATCTAAGATGGTGAGCCTGCATCGCCAACACTATTTAGAACTCTTAGCGCGGCACAACGTGTGGAGTCGTTAGCGGGTGTGCGGTATTTGCGGAATCATTAATGGAAGACCGAACCGGCGGATCGATCGTGATCGGCTGACGGCGATGACCTGTGCCCTCGAACATCGCGGGCCTGACGATTTCGGCGAATGGATCGATGGTCGATCAGGTCTAGCTATGCGTCGCTTGAGCGTAATCGATCTCTTTCGCGGTCATCAACCGATGTTAAACGAGGACAAGACGCTGATCCTGGTCTTCAACGGGGAGATCTACAATTATCAGTCGATCCGATCGGAGTTGGAAAAAAAGGGTCACACGTTCCGCACATTGAGTGACACGGAAGTCATTCTCCGTGCATATGAAGAATGGGGCGATGACTGCCTGCACCATTTCAACGGTATGTTTGCCTTCGCAATTTACGATGTGGAATTGGATCGGTTGCTGCTCGCGCGGGATCGGGTTGGTGTCAAACCGCTGTTCTATACCGTGAAGGATGGCGCAATCGCGTTTGCGAGTGAGCTGGATTCGTTGCTTCAGTCCGGCATGGTTCCCGGAAGACTCAACCCTACTGCCATCGATGCGTACTTCACGTTCTTGTACGTCCCCGCGCCAGACACGATTTTTCGCGGTGTACACAAACTTCGACCGGGCGAGAAGCTGGTGTTCGAACGGGGTGAACTTCGCCGCGAACGGTATTGGCGGCTCCCCGCACATATCGACACGAGTTGGACCCTCGAATCCGCAAGTGAGCAATTTGTCGAACTGTTTTCCGAGGCGCTCAAGCTGCAGTGCATTAGCGATGTGCCGCTTGGGGCGTTCCTAAGCGGCGGGATGGATTCGAGCTCAATCGTCGGAATGTTGAGTCTGGTGAGCGATACGCCCATTAAGACGTTTTCAATCGGATTCGATGATCCCGATGCCAATGAATTGGAATTCGCGCGCGTCGTCGCGAAACACTTCGGTACGGAACATACCGAAGAAATCGTCAAACCGGAATTGATGTTCGAGGCGGGCGACTTGTCCGTGCGATTTGGCGAGCCGTTCGCCGATTCGTCAGCGGTACCGACGTGGCTCGTCTCGCGATTGGCGAAACATCAGGTTACCGTCGCGTTATCCGGCGATGGGGGCGATGAGCTCTTCGCCGGCTACTCGTGGATGCACATGACGCGCCGCGTACGCGAATACAGCCGGACACCGAAACCCATTCGCACTGCGGTTCACACCGGCTTGCGCATGATGCCCCACAGACCGCGCTACCAAAAACTCCGCCGATTCAGCGGCGACTCGTTTCGTGGCGAATTGTCCGCATTCCGTCGTCGGCATACGTGTTTGGAGCAGGACGTGCGTACGCGGCTGTACGCGCCAGAACTCATCGAAGGTGTCGCCGCCGCGGACATCGACCGGTTCAGCGATCACGCCAAGGATCTGGCGCATCTGAGTCCGGATGATCGGATGTTACATCTCGATTTCCTAATGTATCTCCCCGACGACATTCTTACCAAGGTGGATCGAATGAGTATGGCCCACGGCCTTGAGGCGCGAGTCCCGTTGCTCGATCACCGCATCGTCGAATTCGCGGCCTCGCTGCCGTTTCACCTGAAATATCGGAATGGCCGATCGAAAGTGCTGCTCAAACACGCACTGCGCGATCTCTTGCCGCCCGAGCTCATGCGCCAACGTAAGCGGGGATTCGCGGTGCCGATCCATCGGTGGATGCGCGGTAGTCTGCTCCCGCAATTCGAAGAGTATGTCTTGGGCGACAGCTCGCGGTGCGGCGTATTTCTGCAACGGTCCGCCATTCGCCACCTGCTTGAACAACACGTGCAACTGCGCGAAGACTACGGCCACGCCCTCTGGGCGATCTTCATGTTCGAGCAATGGCTCCGCTACGCCGAATCCATCCCCGGGGTCACCTTGTCGCTCTAGAATATTTCTGAGAACTTTTTCGCGCGCCCGACGTTGTAACGGATATAGACCCTGTACGGGTCGAACCGGAAGACACGTTGAACGAGGCATTTTCTCACGATCTCGAATCCCATCATGCCGCAGTTTTCCGGTACGTTTACCGGATGACGGGTGATTGGGAGGAGGCGCAAGATTTGACACAGGAAGCCTTTACGCGATGGGCCGCGCACGACCGTCCATTGGATGGGTCGGACGCGAATCGGCGCTGGTTGTTCGTTGTTGCGCGGAATCTCGCGTTCAGTCATTTACGAAAACGAGGTCGCATTCACCAGGGTTCACTTGATTGTTCCGAGGAACATCATGCTTCGGCGCCGTCTCCCCGCGATGTCGAATCGTCGAATGAAACCGCGGTGATCGTGGCGCAGGCCTTCAGTGAACTGCCACACGACCTACGCGAAATTGTCGTGTTGCGTGCGGACGTATCCATGAACTACGCCGACAT
>JAJDAB010000360.1 GCA_029262095.1 Candidatus Hydrogenedentota bacterium | reverse complement strand
ATATGCTAAGTCGTGAAACGTTTATTGGATTCGCTGGTACTTTCGGGAGACGACGCCGTGTCATTCGACCGGAGTACATTGTTCTAACGTATTAAGGAGGTTACAGTTATGGGTTTTCTCAATCAGATTTTGTGCCTGGTTCAAAACATTATTGACCAGATCTTCGGTGTGCTTAATGGCACACTCGGCGGGATCCTTGGTGTCGAATTGACGCCTCCGGGTCTTGGCTGTGTAGCAGAAGAAACAGACGCTTAGTCCTTACACCCAACCGGGCGATTTTGTCCGGTTCGATCGAGATTGACCGAGTCCCGGATGCCTGCATTCGGGACTCGGTCTTTTTCCACCTACGATGCATCCAGCACGTCTTTCAGGACGCGCAATCCCTCAACGACCACCGGCACGCCCGCATACGTCGCCATCTGGAAAATGACTTCGGCCACCTCTTCGCGGGTCGCGCCAACGTTCATCGCGGCCTTGATGTGTGCACGTAGCTCGTCCCGCCGCTCCAGCGTCGTGAGGGACGCGATTGCACAAAGTTCACGCTGTTTCTGGCTGATCACTTCTCGCGAATAGAGTCGCCCGACATAAAACATCGAAAATTGCTTGGCCAGCTCAGGATCGAACTCTTTCCACAGCGCGAACGCACCGGCCGCTTGGTCCTTTTTCTGATCCCTGCCGCCGAACAACATCTCCGACGTCTTCCGCGTTAGGTTTCTGAGTTCATCGAAGTCGCTGGTCATTGTTTAGTCCCTTTGAAGTTGTAATACGAGGTTTTCGGCCTATGATGACAGGACTGCTACAATACCGGTCCGCCAAGGTTCAATGCGAAGGAGCGCGACGATGCGACTCGACGAATACCGCAAACAGATTCTAGATGTGCCATCGATTCATGCGTTGCCGCCAGAACTCAAGAGTCGTATCGCGATGATTCTTTTGTGGATTGGGCACGAGGCGGAGGTGCCGTCGGGCAGCGTCATTTACTCGCAGGGCGCAGAGGATGAGGACACGGGTTGCGTACTGGTGTCCGGTTCAGTGCAGGTTTCGGTCAGAGGGGAAACGATCAAGGTGTGCGACGCGCCCGAGATTCTGGGTGAGATGAAGCAGTTTACCGAAGCGGAACAGCGCACCGCTACCGTCCGAGCGAGTACGGATGCTTGCATCCTCACGTTTTACTGGCGCGACTTGGTGATGTTGAACGACACAGTGTTCTCGAGCGAGGACCAGGTCGCGATACGCGAGGTGATAACCAAAGTCGCCGGATTTCGATTGAAGGAACACCCCAGGTAATCCTTCGCAGGATCACGGTGGCAGCGCCTCGCTACATTCGTTATGATACCGAACGTAATCCGCCCGTGGGTTGCAACAAGCAGAGGTATTTTCATGTCATTGCTTCAACGAGTTCGAGATTGCGCCGTACTTGCGATGTGCATCGTATTTACAGCAATTACTGGCTGTTCAGACTCCGCACCAGCGCCACCCGCACCGCCACCGGCCGCGCAAACGTCCGACCAAATTGAAGAGGAAACGACGGAACAGGAACGCCTAGCTGCTGCCGCCGAAAAAGCGGAAGAGGATACGCAACGGCGCATCCAGCGCAACCGGGACGCTGTGAGTGACCTCATGTTTCTTGGAATGACCGTAGCCGAAGCCAACGAGGCACTCGGGATGCCGGGCAAGAAGGGGTTATCCATCGGTGGCGGCGAAGAAGAACATCAGAATTACGAATGGACGCTTGAGGGCGGCATTACCATCAATGCGACATTCGTCAATGGAAAGCTGGACAAAAAAGAAATGGTGGAGTAGCCCCGCGCGAGGCTGCGCTTCGGACTGAACTTCATGGCGCTGCGGCTATTAGAACTCGTCCTTTCTGAAGCACACCAGGAAACCAAAGACCGCCTACTCGAAGAGTATCCATGTGACGACCGGTGGGACATTCCGCTCAACGACGACAAAGTACTGACAACGCTTCTGCTCAACGCGGAGTGCATCGAGCCGCTCATGGATGAACTTGCGCGGCGGTACACCTCGGACTCGGCATTTCGCGTGGTGTTACTGCCGGTCGAAGCGGCTGCGCCACAACCCGCCACACAAAAAAATCTTCCACACACGCTCGCACGTCCATCATCCCGGGTAAGCCGCGATGAGCTCTATCTAGACGTATGGGATGCCAGCGGCGTCTCCCCCATCTTCATTGCATCCGTAGTCCTGTCCACGGTCGTTGCCTCCGCGGGTCTCTTGATGGACAATGCACCCGCTGTGATCGGCGCGATGGTTATTGCTCCCCTGCTGGGTCCAAACTCCGGTCTCGCACTCGCCACCGTCCTTGCCGACGCCAAACTGGCTGTGCGATCCATGAAAGCAAACGTCGCTGGATTCACGCTAGCGCTGGGGTTGGCTTTTGTACTCGGCGCGGTGTGGCCGTTGGAAACGCTCGGCACCGAACTCAGCGCTCGAAGCACCGCAGGTGTCGCCGATATGGCCATCGCTCTGGCCGCGGGCGTAGCCGGTAGCATCGCGTTTACGAGCCCGGTCTCCACATCGCTAGTCGGCGTCATGGTCGCGGTTGCACTGCTCCCCCCCACGGTCGCCGCGGGCATACTTGCCGGCGCGGGCTATTGGCAAGAGGCGGCGGGCGCAGCGCTACTCGTCGCAATCAACGTAACCTGCGTAAACCTTGCAGGCGTAACTACATTCGTTGTGCAAGGCATCCGGCCCAACATCTGGTACGAAGCAGATCGCGCAAAAAAAGCTTCTCGAATCGCCATTGTTTTGTGGCTTGCCGTCCTCGGATGGTTGGCCGTACTGGTCCTATTCGCGGAGCGACTTGTGGCATCCGACTTTGACTTTTTCACGCGGGGCCAATAATTCGTGTTAGCCGTGCCGCATGCCTTTGCGGCCTTTAGAGGCGTTGTGGTGATATTGGATTGAGTATGCGGCGAGGTGCTGCTGGTCCTCATTAAGGAAATGCACATGGCAGGTGAACACGATTTTGCAAAACAAATCATCACGGATGGTATTCAAACAGCGGCTGCGAATGACGCGATGGACGAGGGCGCATTTACACGCGCACTGATGTTTCAACTCCTCGAACATAATCGTCAAACGCGATCCGACGACGACGTCATCAGCGAACTCGAACACTACATCCGCGACATCGAAGACGGCGATTCAACGGTCGTTTCGCGGGGGTGTTGAAAGTTCGTTAGAATTGTTGCACGAACCGGAACCGGTTTCGCCGTTGTTGCTGCGCCGCCACGCTTGAGATTCGGCTTATTCATGGCTCATGCACTACGCCATAGGCAACAGACCGGTACAGAATGGCCCACCAAAGCGCTCGCTCTATGGGTAACTACAGCGACAATACAGCATTGCATTTTACTTGAATAACCAGTAACATCGCGTCACGTGGCGAACCGGCCTTGATTCAGCGGGTCACAATGCTCCAAATAGGGTGGCGTGCAGATGTTTTTCCGAACTGTATCCGTTTGTTTGGTAATGATGTTCGCGTTTTTGGGATTCGCCGAAGCACAGACTTTGTATTGGGGAGATCTAGTTTATCGGGGAGTTCTCAAAGGCGACTCGAACAGCAACGAATTCCCCGTTGGCCTCTTTGAGCACTCGGATGGAATGTTCATCATTGGCGGCATCGCATTGGACGTGCCGGGGAAACAGATATATTGGGCAGACACTACCGGGAAACGAATTCTAAAAGGCAACATTGACGGTTCAGGTTCCCCCATTACGATCTACGATTCATCAGACGGCGTTCTCTTGCCAGCGGGTCTAAAACTGGACACCGTTGGGGGTAAAGTATACTGGGTCGACCAGCTGACAGATGGCTGGCCGGGCAGTTTGATGCGCGGCGATGTGAACGGTGACACCCCTCCAGTCGCATTGTTCGGCGGCTTCGACGGTCTCTATGAACCGGTTGATCTAGAACTGGATTTCGAGAATGAGTTGGTTTACTGGACGGACTGGTGGACGAAAACGTTACACGTCGGCAACCTAGACGGATCGGGTTCTCCGATCACGCTATTTGACTCATCTGACGGGGTGGTGTCGATCGGTGGTATTGCGATCGATGTCGACGACGGCAAAATTTACTGGACCGACACGTTTTATGAGGCAATCATTGTCGGCAACATCGATGGATCCGGAAAACTCACCATCCTCTTCGATGAGTCGGATGGTCTCAAAGACCCGCTCGGGATCGTCCCACATCGTCCTTCCGGCCGCATTTTCTGGACAACGCTTGGTTCACCTTCTCGCGTGATGGTGGGAAACCTT
>JAJDAB010000359.1 GCA_029262095.1 Candidatus Hydrogenedentota bacterium | reverse complement strand
GACCGACAATCGGATCGCCGGTACCGGGCCTTGCGGGATGGACGTTTGACGACCAAGAATTCTCTCTCGAATCATGGAAGGGGAAATTCATAGTGCTCGACTTCTGGGCGAGCTGGTGTCCGCCATGCCGGGCAGAGACGCCCCGACTAGGCGACTTGCGCGACGACTACCCGTCTGCACGTAGTGTCGAGTTTGTGGGTCTAAATTTTGATTTCAATGAGAAGGCCGGTAAGGCGTTCGCGGACGCAAACAAACTCGAATGGCCGCAACTGAACATAGGCGAGTGGAATCCGGAAAATGTTGTGCTCAGAGACTTCGGCGTAACGGCCATTCCGTCGCTCTGGTTGATTGGTCCCAAAGGCAATGTGTTAGGCCGTGACTTAACCTTTAAAGAACTGGAACAACTCTTGAAATCCCGGGTATCGTAGCGATGGAGTTCGCGTATCCGGTCAGCCCGTGTACTTCGCAAGTTCCGCCTCGTAAAGCTCCTTGCACGCCATGTACTCCGCCTCGGTCAATCGCACGCGGTCAGCTTCCGCATACGGATTGTCAACAGCCAAGCGCAACGTTGCACCCATAGAATAGCCCTGCTCACTCAAATAGCGCTTGAAGAAATCGACCGCGTTAGGACAAGCGTCGACCAAGCGATTTATCGATGCCTGTGCATCGCGCGAGCCATCGAGATCGCCCGCGTCGAAGCGATCCTGAACGGCTTTGAGAATCTGAGGATTCAGGCATGCGCCTTGCCCGATGACTGCGGGCGAACCGCAGTGCAGCCCCCACAACCATGAACTTTCATTTCCGGTGATAAACGCACAATCCGTGCCGTCCAAGGCACGGCACAAATCGAAAATGTAACCAGCGTCGGGCGAAGAAACTTTGATGCCCCGCACCCCGTCAATCGCGCCGATACGGGCAAGCAACTCAGGCGTAACACAATACGCTGGGTCGGTTCCCGGCGGTTGATAAATGAGGACGGGTATCGAAACAGCGTCCGCGACTCGAGCGAAGTACTCCAGTGAAATGTCATCCGCAGACCGATCGTCCGTAGGCAGAATCGCCTCCGGCAACGTGTGCACCACGCCCGCCGCGCCCGTATCCTCAGCGAATCGAGATAGCTCGATAGACTCCTCGATAAACCGCTCGAGCTCCGGACGCTTGTCACGGTTTCGATCCCAAACTCCAGCCGCGCCGACCAGTACAGGTGCATCGGCGCCGATATGATCACACGCGACCTTAGCGATTTGTCGCACGTCGTCCGCGGAGAACGTGTACATCTGCCCCATGCCGGAACGAACGAAGTAGGCCGAATTGCTCTCCATCGCAACCAGCGCATCGAGAAACCGGCGTTGGCCGTCATCGTCCAGCGTAAGGTCGTCATTGAATACAGTAAAGACATTGGCGATAACGCCACGAAATGGAAAGTCCGTCATTGCACCTCTAGTCCAGTCAAGTTATCGTGAACGGCCAAGCATAGGGCGCGGAGGAATACGATTCAATGAGCAAGATGCTTTGTATTGTGCTGCTAAGTCTGGCGATTATTGCGGTTGCACCGGCCAGCGCGCTGGAAATCGCCGTCGATCCATCGGGCGGACCCGGCACGTACTCAACACTCGAAGCGGCACGCGACGCGATTCGCGAAAACTTCGAGTTTCGCGCGGATTCGGGTGTATGGAATCTCGGATTCGAGGCCTTACCTCTTGAGAAGATGGGATTACAGATTGATGATTATCGAACGACCGTGGAGCCCGTTAGTCGATGAGTGACGCTACAGGCCAATACGTTCTCGCAATCGACCTCGGCACCAGCGGCCCGAAGACCGCAGTCGTTTCAATTACCGGCGAGTTGGTCGCCACGGGCAAGTCGCCGGTCGAATCGACATTCTTGCCGAATGATGGAGCGGAGCAAGATCCCGAGGCCGTATGGCAGGCGACGGTCGACGCATGCAAACAGGCACTCACAGCCGCAAATGTTCCACGCGACCAAGTTCTCGCCGTCATTTGCAGCAGCCAATACTCGTCCGTCGTCCCGGTTGATAAAAACGGCAAACCCACCATGAACATGATCCTGTGGTTGGATCAACGCGGCGACAAGAAACGGCTGAAGAAGTTCGATACGTTTCCGGCGATGGTCGATCCGCCTTGGCAACTCTTGAATTGGTTGCGCATCCATGGTCTCCCCCCGATCGGCGGTGGCAGCGAATCGTTGTCGCACATGCGTTGGGTCAAGTATGCGCGGCCAGAGGTCTACGAACGCACGTACAAATTCCTCGAACCGATGGACTTTCTTACGATGCGGTTCTCCGGCGAATTCACCGCGAATCAATCGACCGCCCTCATGTCGCTCATCACCGACAATCGCCGGCTGGATATCGACGACTATCATCCCAGCTTGCTCAAGTACTCGCTCATCGACCGCGATAAGTTAGCCGATCTTGTGCCACTGGATGCGATTGTTGGCACGGTACAGCCGGACGTCGCGCAAGAATTGGGCCTGTCCACAAACACGAAAGTCGTGACCGGACTTAACGACACCCAATCCGGCGGCATGGCAACGTATGCGTTCACCGGAGGCCATGCAGCGATATCAGTCGGTAGTACGAGCGTGATGATCACGCACGTCGATTTCAAAAAGACCGACGCCATCCACGCAATCCTTAGCATGCCCAGCCCGGTTCGTGACACGTACTTCGTCATGGCCGAAAACGGCATCGCGGGTGGCGCGCTCGAGCATTTTTTGGAACATCTAATCTACGCAAGCGACCACTTCGGCGAACTCTCGTCCGAAGATCGGTTCGCATTGTTAGGCCAAGCGGTGGACGAAGTACCACCGGGCAGCGGTGGCGTATTGTTCCTGCCTTGGATGGGTGGCGCGATCGCTCCCGCGGCCGATGCAAAAATGCGCGGCGGATTCCTAAACCTCAGTATGAATACCACACGCAGTCATATGGCGCGTTCTGTCCTGGAAGGCGTCGCGATGAATCTGCGCTGGCTCAAAGGTCCGGTCGAAAAATTTGCGAAACGCCGGTTCACACACTTTCTCTACTACGGCGGCGGCGCGGAGTCGGACGCCTGGTCGCAGATCTTAGCCGACGTGCTCGACGCACCTGTGCACCAATTGGCCAACCCACGCTATTCGACCTGCCTCGGAGCGGGACTCCTAGCATTCGAGCGTCTGGGCATGCTGGGCTTCGACGATTTTCAGCGCCTCGTTCCGATCAAACGCGTCTACGACCCCAACGAACAAGTCCAACCCATATACGACAACGCATTCAAACAGTTCGTCGCAGCATTCAAGAAAAACCGCTCCATTTTCCGTGCTTTGAATTCACAGTAGAAACCGCCATGATATAGGCGCTGGAAGAACGTTGCGGATACGAACCCAAGTTGTCATTTCGAGCGAAGTCGAGAAATCTACCGGGAGTTCACGGGCGCGTTGCGTGCCTGAGAATATCCTTCGACTTCACTCGAGATGACCGAATTTTTGGACTTTACACCAACATCCAGGAGAGGTAGTCATGGATTTCGAAAAAATGATGCTGGCGCTTTACCCCTATGCCGATGAATACGGGGTGATCAAAGAATTTCCCGAAGAGGGCATATCGGAAGACGTACTTATTGAGCAAATGCGATCGATGTCCGAGCGTGAAGACCCGTCCTGGGAAAACGGGAAATGCTCCGGCACGATGTATTGTGGCAATCACGATCACTACGCGTTCTTGAACGAGTGCTTCGCGCGCTTCAGTCACGTAAACGCGTTGCAACGCGACATATGTCCGAGCATGAGCCGGTTCGAATCGGAAATCATTGCCATGACACTCGACATGCTCCACGGTGAAGCCGTTACAGAACAGAACGCGGGGCAAGCAGCATGCGGCGTCATCAACTCCGGCGGCACGGACAGCATCCTGAACGCGATGCTCGGCTACCGCGAGAAAGCCCGCGAAGAGCGCGGAATATCGGAACCCGAAATGATTTGGCCGGACACTGCGCACCCCGCATTCCACAAAGCGGCGCACTTGTTCGGCATCCAACTCGTCACCGCGCCAACCGATCCCGTAACAACGCAAGTCGATCTCGATTTCGTCCGCGACAACATAAACGCGAACACCGCCGTCATCATCGGGTCCGCAGGCAACTATCCCTACGGCACCATCGATCCTATCGAAGACTTGTCGAACCTCGCGGTTGAACACGGCGTTGGTCTCCATGTCGATGGCTGTCTCGGCGGGTGGATTCTGCCCTGGGGACAACAACTCGGATACGACATCCCAGTCTTTGATTTCCGGCTACCCGGCGTCACATCCATCTCCGCCGACACACACAAATACGGTTACGGATTGAAAGGTACCTCGGTCTTATCCTGGCGCGACAAGACGTACCGCCAGTACCAGTACTACATGCTCCCGGATTGGAAAGGCGGCGCCTACGGCTCGCCCGGCCTCGCCGGTAGCCGTTCAGGCGGCCTCATCGCGGCGACCTGGGCATCCATGGTCTCGCTCGGCAAAAAGGGATTCCGCGAACGCGCCAAACCCATCTTCGAAACGGCATTCAAAATGCAGGACGCGGTCAAGAGCCACTCGGAACTCACACTCATGGGCAAACCCACGTTTTGTTTTTCATTCCGGTCGGACGAGTTCAACGTCTACCACGTCAACGACGACATGAAAACACGCGGCTGGCGATTTAATGGACAGCAAAACCCGGACGCCATTCACATGTGCGTGACTGGACCGCAAACGCAAGATGGCGTCGCCGAAGCATTCGCGGTCGATCTCGCCAAAGCAGTCGAGTACGCCAAGAACCCGGCGCAACCAGAACCCAAAAGTGGCGGCGTATACGGCGGCGGCGTTGATGGCCTTGACCTGAGCGATCCGATGATCGCGAAAATGTTCATGGCGGGCGCGATGGACGCGTTTACCGATTGCCCGTTCTAGGATTTCAACGATGTACAAGATCGGTTGTTCAGAAATTTGGGGCGGCAACAAAAACGCGAATACTGATGTATGCACATCAGCGATCACCGCAAGCCTCTATTCAAACGCAGCCGATGGCGGCAAGGGCGGCGACATCTATTACTTCAGCGTGTGCGGGGCGGACAAACAAACCCGCCTCGCGATTGCTGATGTAGTCGGCCACGGCGAAAAGGTGAGCGACGTCAGTTCATGGTTATACGACGCGATGTCCGCACGAATGAACGAAGGTCAAGGCAGCAGCGTCCTTGAAGAAGTGAATCAGACCGCCTACGACAAAGGCCTCGACGCATTAACCACTGCAGCCGTCGTCGCGTTCTACCGCGAATGGGATGAACTCTACGTGTCGTACGCTGGCCATCCGCCGGTGTACACCTGGGGCCAGGATAAATGGGCGGCGGTCAAAATGCCCAGCGAGACCCGAGGCGCCAACCTACCCCTCGGCCTCGACGAAGGCACCCCCTACGATCAACACGTCGCCCCAATCAATCGAGGCGGCTGCATCCTCATCTATAGCGACGGCGTCCTCGAAGCGCACAACACGAACAACGAACTGTTCGGCGAAGAGCGCTTGGCCAAAGCCCTAGCAGAAGCCGGAGACGCCAGCCCCTACGACGTCAAGCAACGCATCCTCGAAGCTCTTCACACCCACACCGGCGGCTCGCTCGACCACGACGACGTAACCCTCCTCGCAATCCAAGTCCACTAGAACCCTTGACATCTCCTACAACTTGTAGTAGATTCTCCTACAAGACGTAGGAGAATCCAATGAAGTCAAAATCAGTTTCACCCTCTGGCCCGGCGACTACCGACGCCGAAATGGTCTTATTGAAAACGCTCTGGGACGGTGGTCCTGGGACGGTTCGCGAATGCGTGGGCCGCGTGGAAGGCCGCGAATGGGCCTATACAACCGTACAAACGCTACTGACGCGCATGGAATCGAAGGGCCTAGTGAAATGCGACCGAAGCGGTCAGGCCCACATATTCTCTGCAGCGGTGTCGCAAAACGGATTGCTTAAGGGCCGTTTGCGCGAATTGGCCGACCAACTCTGTGGCGGACTCTCAACGCCGCTCGTCCTAGCACTCATGGATGACACCGAACTTACAACGCAAGATATTGCCGCGCTGCGCAACCAGCTCGATCGGCTGGACGCGAACGACGCGAAGGAGGTCCACGCCCAATGACCAGCTTGCTGATACAACATCTAATTACGACCACACTCCTCGCATCGTTGGTATGGGTCGCTTGTCGATTGGCCAAGCCCGCACCCGCCGCGCGTCATATCCTATGGTCACTCGTCATGTTGAAACTGTTGATTCCACCCATGGGCGAGGTGGGAGTAAGTCTACCCGTGTTCACGGCGACCACTGCGATTCAACAAACCGAATTGAACATACGCCCGGCTCTGCAGGAGCCTCTCCCTCCCGTCCAAGTCACCGCGGAGCAAGACTGGAAACCAGTTCCCTCGATGCCAGCCGTAGCCATCCCCGCAGCAATCAAATCGTCAACAACGTCCACCAAGTCCACAGTGTCCACGCCCGCAGAAAGTGAACCGGCCCCAACAATCGTCAAGGCCCCAATCAACTGGCACGTGATCGGTCTTGCCCTCTGGTCCATAGGCGCGATCGCAATGGCCGCACTCCAACTCATCCGCTGGCAACGCTTCACCGCGCAAACATCGGTGAGCGCCGTAACACCCGCGTGGCTAAGCGAAGAAGCCGTAACAATCGCCGACCGGATCGGGTGCAACGATGTCGCGATCAAGATCTGCAACCGCCTAAGCACACCGGCCGTAGCCGGTGTGATCAAACCGCGCATCCTAGTGCCTTCCGCGCTCCTTGACCGTCTACCTCGCGAACGTTGGAGCGCATTGCTCGCGCACGAACTCGCCCACGTCAAACGCCGCGACACCTGGTGGCGCGCACTCGAACTCGCCTGCGGCATTGTCTGGTTCTGGAATCCCGTGTATTGGTTCGCACGGAAGAACGCCCGCGACGCCGCCGAACACGCTTGCGACGCCTGGGTGGTTTGGGCAATGCCCGAGGCCCGGCGCACCTATGCCGACTCCCTAGTCGACGTCTCCGAATGGGCGTCAACACCAAACCTGCCCGCAACGGCCATCGGCATGAGCGCCGCCAGCCGTGCCAAACTCGAAGCCCGTCTCACGTCCATCGTCACCGGCAGTTTTTCGCGTAGTGCATCGCGCAAAACCTACATTGCCGCAGCGCTATTATTGGCCGCGTCGGTCCCAGGCTGGGCCATCCAAGAAAAGAACAGCCAACAGCCAACACGCCCCCCGTCCACCGAGTCCACTAAGTCCTCGCCGTCCACCAGTCCATCGCCGATCAAAATCTCCCAAGCCGAATCTAAGGTGAAACCAAGCGTTACTGCAGCAAAATCCACCGCAGTCGATTCTGCAACCGCCGAAGTCGCCAAATCACTGGATGAGCCCATTACTATCGAGTTCGACGACGAGTATGTCGGGAACATACTTGATTTCATGTCCGGGTATGTGGGCGTAAAC
>JAJDAB010000358.1 GCA_029262095.1 Candidatus Hydrogenedentota bacterium | reverse complement strand
GTCCCAAGGCGCAAAGATGCTGGCCTTCGTGCCACGATGTGGGTTGACTGCGCCGTCCAAGAATCCAATACGCGGATGTCGACCGCCGGGATAGGGCAAGACGTTTTTCTCGTTAATGGTATGCAAGTTTTCGACATGAAGGGCCTGATCGCTCGAAGTGATGTCGAACCCGAAAACGCCAGACATCTCACTGAGCCAGAAATCGTGCCGCATCATTATGTGCGACCAATCGGAAAAGGCCGCATTGGATGCAGCAACTTGTAATGGTAAGTCCAGTTCATTTTCAGCTTTTTCCGGGTACCGGACTTTGGCCATCGGATCGTTTTCTTGAAATTCGGGATCGATGTACGCCCGAACGTCGCGCATCGCAATTACGCTAAACCCGCCTTCATTCAAATACGCCATGTATTCGCGAAAACGCTCTACAGGCGTATGCACCCACGGATGCGCGTTATCCGGCACGCCATGAAATTGCACTACTGCGATTCTTCCGTCCCTCGCGCGATCGACGACGCGCTTGAAGTGGTCGAGTGTCCATGACGGATACGCGTCACCAGCGGAAGGAATCAGCAGCGGGTCATGAACCGCCGGATCGTAAAGGAGGCCAGGCTCGATCTCACCGTAGGCGATTTCGGGTTGCATCCCGCGCCGTGCGAGCGCGTAGCCTCGATTCCGCAATGCTGCCAAGGCCTCAGGGCCGAATGCGTTGCCGGTCCATGCAAAACTGATGGGAGTGGGCACGCCAACTTGCCCGAGTTCGTATTCGACGAGGGCGAGTTCCGCATCGAGGCGCGCGGCAACCTTGGGTGAACTGAAATTTGGATGCGTCCACGAATGGTTGCCGATTTCGAATCCCATCTTGTGGAGTTCGCCGATGTCGTCCCAATTCATAAACCGCTCGGTGTCGTCCATCCATAGGTGCGTGACGAAAAATGTCGCGCCGAATCCAAGTTCCTCTAGCATTGGCCCTACAACTTCAATATGCGATTTGACCGCGTCGTCGAATGTGAGGACGACAGTCTTGTCCGGGACGGGTTCTGCAGCGATCGCCATCATAGAACATAGAACGGCGACGAGAATAAGAACGACTTTGGGAGCGCGTCCCTGCCGCTGAGATATCACTAGCATATGATTGATAGTTGTTAGTTGCATTCCGCTTCCAATGGACCCGCCAGTTCTTTCAGGTAGAACAGCCGACCTCGTAATGTCGGCATGAATGTGCTCGGTATCCACGGTGTCGGTTTCAAGTGCAGCGTCATCCATAAGGACATGCCTTGCCACATCATGCCGCGGCCCAGTGCACCGTCGCATCCTCCGATGATGCGGTCGGACTTTAGGAATAGACCTGGGCCGACCGTATTTGCGCGCGTGGACACCAGCGTCGTGCGGCTTTTAAAACTGGTGATAGCATTTTGTTCGATGGTCATCGGGTGTAAAGACGCGGCCAAACGGTATTCATCCTTTTTCCATGCCGCAACACTTCCGTATTCGGATGCGAAGTGCGGTTCCCAAAACGCGATGTGGCATGCGCGACCGATACCGAACACCGTTACTAACTTCGCGCCCTTCTTCTTCAGTGCGCGGATGCGCTCACCAAATTTTGGAAGTGCGGACTTTGTCGCGTAGTGGCGTTGCGCTTTCGGAACAGTGCGTTTGCCCAACGGTCCATAGAAGGCTTGCTCCATCGCATTCTGGAATGCGCCCGAGTCTTTGGCCGGCAACGTGTTTCCCCGAGCGTCGCTCCATTCGTCCATGTTAAAACCGTGTACGTGTTTACAATCGACGTTCCACGCATTCAAAAAGTAGACCGCCCAGCGATACATGCCCATCGGGCCCACGGGCAAGATGAACGCAATCGGCATCTTTTTGTTTTTGGCTTCAGCGATTTCCAGCGCGATTTCGTGCCCCAACATCACGTCAAAATCTTCGAGCGAATCGCACGCGACCGGCGCGAAATCTTTATGCCACCACGCCTCGCGCCTCGAAAGGGTTCCGGGTCGCCGAGAACACACTTTATCGATGGCGTTCAGATCCCAGCCCTCGGGGAAATAGCCCTCCAGGTTCGATCCCGCTAATGTACTCATCAAATTGATCGCCATTACGCTATTCGCCCTCCCGCAAATTAATCACACGGTCTCCCAATGCGTCCGTCAATGGATCGTCATCGGGCCCACAAAACCCTAGGTGTAAATGCCGCCGCCAGCCTTCGGCAACTTCAAATTTTCCGGACATCTCCCCCACTTCACGCGACATCGCTTCCATCGTGTCGAGGTAGCTATCCAATCCTTGCGTCTGGTCCAGCCATTCTTTTTGCGATGTATGACAGGCCAATGCTTCACGCTTCCTTGCGAGCGCCGATTCGATGTCGACGTATTGTGTCGCCACGATTCGCTCACCTAGTGGACCGCGCAATCCCCAAGGTAAGGCATGGTACACGGTCACGTCGCTATCCACTGGAGCGACCGCCGGGTCTGTCCTGTAATTCGGCATGCCGCGTGTAAACGCCGCGGTCACCGCGAGTCTGCACGCGTTCATGTGATCTTCCATATAATCTTGCGGCGACTGCAGAAGCAATATGCGGGGCGCAACCTTCCGGACGACTGCCGACAGCTTTCGTAGCAACGAATCCTCGTAGAATATTTCGATGTCGTTTGTGAGCGGCTGATGGAAGCGTGCGCCTAGCATATCTGCAGACGCTTTTGCCTCCGCGGTTCGGCGAACCGCAGTTCTCTCTGCGTCCTCCGTCAATGAACCGCAAGATCCATTCGAGATGTTCATCACATGCAGGGCGTATCCCGCTTCGCCCAACAAAGAAAGGGTCCCGGCCATCATCAATTCGATATCATCGGGGTGTGCGGCGATTGCGAATGCAGCTGGTTTGGACACGGCGATTCCTTTCAAGGAAGCCCACTATAAATAGCGCCCGCCGAGTATGTCTAGAACCCATCGCACGCGAGGATAAAATGTCTTACTGATCGAAGCCGAGACATCGACTCCGGATTCATAGTGCGGCCCAAGTACCCGGTTAGATCCCTCGAATGCGCTCGGGATGACACTAATATTTGAAACAGCTGGGATCAGTATTCAATGCGAGCTATATCTGTTATTGTGATCTTTTGTTACTCAACGAACTGACCGGGAAATACACCATGAGCAAACTAGGGGTTGGCATTGTCGGTACGGGCTGGGTGTCGGGCGAACACATTCGAGCGTTTGGCCAGAATCCGAATACGAAGGTCGTTGCGCTATGCGGGCGGACTGAAGACGGCGCGAAGGCGAAGGCGAATGAATTCAGCCTCGACTGCCCGATTCACACCGACTATCAAGTCATGTTGTCACAATCTGACGTCGATATCGTGTGTATCGCCACACCGCCCAACGTGCATCGCGAACAGGCCGTAGCCGCTGCGAATGCAGGCAAACACTTGCTTCTCGAAAAAGCGATGGCGAATACGGTCGACGACATTCGTGCAATTCGCGATGCGGTCACCCAGTCCGGCGTGAAATCCGTGGTCGGCTTCGTTCTTCGTTGGAATCCTTTGTTTGAGATTATCAAACAGCAGCTCGCGCAAGGCACGGTCGGTAACCTGTTTTACGGTGAGGTTGACTATTTCCACGGCATCGGACCTTGGTACGGCCAGTACAAGTGGAATGTGAAGAAGGATATGGGCGGCAGCTCGCTACTCTCTGCGGGCTGTCACGCATTGGATGCGCTGCGTTGGTTCATGGGCGGCGAGGTGGTAGAAGTCTGTCAATACGCAACATCGGGCGGGGGTAAAGACTTTGCGGAGTACGAGTACGCACCGACGACCGTCACGATTCTCAAGTTTGCAGACGGGCGAATTGGCAAGGTCGCGTCGTGTATCGAATGCATCCAGCCCTACGTGTTCAACATTAATCTTGTCGGCACAGAAGGAACCATACGCAACAACCAAATTCATTCACGGACGAACTTCCCCGGACAAACCTCATGGGTCGATGTCCCCACGATCCTGCCGGACAGCGGCGATGTCAGCCATCACCCGTTTCAGGGCGAAGTGGATCATCTCGTGGACTGTATTCAAAACGGCGTCGAGTCCCACGTCAATGTCGCGGATGCTTACAAAACCCACGAAATCGTGCTGGCGGCGGACCGCTCGGGCGAGGAGGGCAAGCCAATCGCGTTGCCGTTAGCGTGACGGTATATCTCGGGGCAATCTGCCCACATTGTCCCCTGCTGAATCCTACAAGGAAGATTGTCATGAGACGTGGCGTTTCGACTCCCGGCACAGTTTTATCGATCGGAGTCGGAATAGTTTGCTATTCGTGTGCAAAATCACGTAAACTCCTATCGAGTTTTTGTTGATTCCTGCCCCAGTTTTGCAGTAATTGTCTCCCAGCACGATCACCCATTTAGAGGATTATTTCGTCATGGCGTCGGCCGATCACATCCGAAACCTCGCGATTATCGCGCATATCGACCACGGGAAGACCACCCTAATCGACAGTATTTTCCGTGTCACACAGACTTTTCGCAAAAATGCGGCGGTAGCCGAACGCGTGATGGACAACAACGAACTCGAGCGCGAGCGGGGCATTACCATACGTGCGAAACACTGTTCGGTGGATTGGGGCGACCACCTCATCAACATTATTGATACACCTGGCCACGCGGATTTTTCGGGCGAAGTTGAGCGGATTCTGTCTATGGTGGACTCCGTTCTCCTTCTAGTCGACGCGAATGAAGGGCCGATGCCGCAGACGCGCTACGTTTTGATGCGAGCGCTTCGCCTGGGTCTCCACCCCATCGTAATCGTGAACAAGGCGGATCGCCCCAACGCGGACCCCGATGGCGCGCTGGACAAGACGTTCGACCTGTTTGTGGAACTCGGAGCGACGGACGCCCAGTGTGATTTCACCGTCCTCTATGGGTCGGGGCTGCACGGCTGGATTGTGCGCGATTTGGACAAAGACGCGCACGAGGGGATGCAAGCCTTATTTGAAACCATTATCGAAAAAGTCCCCGCGCCCGATGTAGATCCGGATGCGCCGTTTCTCATGCAGGTGAGCACGCTCGGTTGGCGCGATCACATTGGCCGAACCGGTACCGGCCGTGTGCTACAGGGCCGATTGAAAAAGGGCGAGAATATCGCGCGGATCAGCACACAGTGGAAAGAGGCAGAATGGCTCCATGCCCATGATGCTTCGGAACCGGATGAATGGGAAGTCACGGGATTCGAGCCGGGCAAGACGACATACCTCTGGATGACCCGCGGCTTGGATTCGGTTGAGTGCGACGAGGTGAGCGCCGGCGACATTGTGACGATCGCCGGCCCCGACACGCTGGATATTGGCGACACATTATCGGCGCCGGGTGTGGACAATTGTGCGTTGCCGCCGTTGGAAATTGAAGAACCCACGGTATCGATGTTGTTTCTGGTCAATAGCGGACCGTTCGCGGGGCAAGATGGCGCCGCCGCCACATTGCGGCAGATTCGGGGGCGGCTCGACCGTGAACTTCGAACGAATGTTGCATTGCGCGTTGAGGACGCCGACCGAAGCGATGGTATCAAGGTATCGGGACGCGGCGAATTGCATCTCGCAATCCTAATCGAAGAGATGCGGCGCGAAGGAATGGAACTCTGCGTATCGCCGCCAGAAATCATTACCCACCGGGACAAAAACGGCAAGCTCCTGGAACCATTTGAAGAGCTAACGATCGACGTACCAATCGATTTCCAAGGCGCGGTCATCGAAAAAGTCGCCCAGCGTAAGGGCCAGCTCAGCCATATGGAAAACACGGGTACCGGCATGATCCGGCTAGAATTCAAAATCGCCACTCGAGGCCTAATTGGATACCGGAATGAATTTCTCACCGATACACGTGGCCTAGGCATTATGGCCTCTCGCTTTTCGGGCTACGAACCTTGGTGCGGCGACGTGATGGCGCGCAATCGCGGCTCCATGATCAGCATGGACCATGGCGATGCCACTTCGTACAGCCTGGACAATTTGCAACAACGCGGCGTGTTACTTGTGTCCCCGATGGATCCGGTATATGAGGGCATGATCATCGGCGAGTGTGCACGACCCGGCGATCTTCCGTGCAACCCGACCAAACGTAAAGCCCTAACAAATCATCGCCAAGCGAATAAAGATCAGACGACAACCCTGGATGTGCCGAGGAAGCTAACGCTCGACGCCGCGCTGGAGTGGATTGCGTCGGACGAACTCGTTGAGGTGACACCCAACACGATTCGGGTTCGAAAGCTCTTGCTCAACGTCGAAGACCGCAAGCGCGCAGCGAAACACCAAGCGGCGACCTAGCACAGTCAATTTCGCCCCTCCCTTTCCAATCTCCTTCAAAGGGAGTATAATTGTGGCTAGCGGAGGGGGACCGCACAGTGGCGATCAATAGCAGCAAAGTTGCACATGTTCGCAATGGGTGGGTCATTGCCACGTTTTGCGCGATCACTGCCGCGACAACTGCACTCGTATATAACCTCGGTCTGCCCGATCAAATCTTGATCGTACTGGTGGCGCCGGTCCTGCTCGCCGCGATTTTGCGTCAGCGCTACGTGTACGTGACGATGATCACGTTTTATTTCGCATGTGGGGCTATCGTCACGGAAAACTACAAACTTCCGATTACCGATTCCACGATTACAATCATCGCGATCTTGATCTCGACAATT
>JAJDAB010000357.1 GCA_029262095.1 Candidatus Hydrogenedentota bacterium | reverse complement strand
GATGTTTTGGGCGCCCCACGTCAGAGAGCCGGATCGCGCCGCGTTTGAGCAGACGGCACACGCCATGCACGGCGATTACGCGATACATGACGGCGACCCGCAAGCCGCATATACGCTGCCCGAAGAAGGGTCATATCCCGTAATTGCTGTGGCGCCCCGTGCGGGCCGGGAATCAATGCTTGGCTACGATTTTGGCGCCGACTCCGAAACGCAACGCTACCTGCAACTCGCACGTGAAACGGGCAAGGCCTATCTTGTGTCGAACAACTCCCAGATTAAGCATGTTTTTGGACCGACCGCTGTGCTCGTGGTGAGCGCCGTGCGATCCTATTCAGCGAAGCAGCCCAATCAGCAAGGACATTTTCTTGGGTACTCCATTGGTGTATTCGAGATTGAAGCTGTCGCCGAATACGCGCTCCGAAAATTCGACCGGAGTTTTGCAAACCTGAATGTATATGACACCTTCGCCCGTCCCGGCAACATGTCACTCTACTACCGGCCGGCTGGACCCGAAGGCGCCCCGCAGGAACCCGTCAACGAGAGCACTATTCTGCAACTGGACGGTATAAATTACGTGGGCTCTGTGGATCTGGCCAGCACACGACGCTGGCTCTTCGTATACACGCCGACGGACGCGTATCTTGCCGGCATCAATTCCTGGCAGCCATTTCTGGGATTGCTGGTGGGACTCTGCATCACAGCCTTCATTACTAATCATTTCCTGATGCAAATCCGGCAGCGGCGAAAGGCGGAACAATTGGTCCTGCAGCGCACGACTGAATTGCGCGCCACCAACTCGCGCTTAACCGCCGAAATCGTCGAGCGCAAACGTTTCGAGGCAGAGCGTGACGAACTTCTCATGCTATTGGAACGGTCCAACGAATCTCTGCAGCGACTGAATGGACGGTTGGCGATCAGCAACGACGATCTTCAAGAGTTCGCCGTTGTGGCATCGCACGATTTGAAAGAACCCCTTCGAAAAGTTCTCGTGCTAGCCGATACGCTCCGAAGAAAGTCGAACGGCGAAACCGCGAACGGCGCAGGCGAGTACATCGATCTCATTGAAGACGGCGCCGAGCGGATGCTCCGCCGAATTACGAACATGCTAGACGTATCGCGCGTCAGCACACATGGCAACCCGTTTGACCAAGTTGATCTGAACATAGCCGTTCGTGAAGTCGTTGATGACCTTGCCGTGCGTATCGAGGAATCGGGCGGACGGATTGACGTATTGGACACGTTGCCCAGCATCGAAGCGGACCCTGTGCAAATTCGGCAACTGTTTCAGAACATGATCGACAACGGGCTCAAGTATGCACGGCCAAACGTCGCGCCACGCGTGCGCGTATCGGCGCAAATCATTGATGGATCGCGTATCGAGCCCGCCCGTTGCGAGTTGCGCATCGAGGATTCGGGTATCGGAATCTCCGAGGACGTGCGCGATCAAGTATTCTCCCTGTTTCAACGCGTAGAAGGAAATGGCGCATACGAGGGTACCGGTGTTGGCCTGGCAGTCTGTCGCAAGATCGCCGAACGCCACGGCGGTTCGATCACTATCCAACGTCGCGAAGACTATGGCACATCGTTTGTCGTGACCTTGCCAGTCAAACATGTCGAAGCCGCTATCGAAAACGGATTGACCGGCGAATGAACGCGAGCCCCCAGACGTTAAACCAGAAGATTCACGTCCTGCTGATTGACGACGAACGAGCAGACTACGTCATCACGCGCGACATACTCGAGGGGATCCCAAATGACCCCTATGATCTGACGTGGGTGACCGGACTCCGTGAAGCGGAGGCTGCAATTCAAGAGTTCACCTTCGACGTGATTCTCGTCGACTACAAACTGGGCCGCCACACCGGCGTCGATGTGATTCATCGCCTCAAGAGTGACGCGGTGTACGCACCGATCGTAATGCTAACCGCGTGGGATAATCGTGACATTGATGAGGCGGCGCTCGTCGCGGGCGCAGAGGAGTTCTTAACGAAGGGCAGTCTCACGGTTTCGTTGCTCGATAGGACAATTCGATACGCGCTTGAGAAACACCGGCTCCGCGAACAAATCGTGCGCAGTCGCGACGATATACGAACGATTCTAGACGAGTTACGTACAGGCACCGCGATCACCCACCACGACGGAACACGAATAAGCTTTGCAAGCGGCGCATTTCAACGCTTGGTGGGTGCAACGAATGAACGAATCGTAGATGTTCCGTGGACGGACGTATTACCCATCACAGAGGCAGAGCGGTTGGACGTCAAATCTTTGATCGACGCCCCTCCTGAGAAACGTTCAAAGCTGCCGTTACAATGGGTATCGCCGGAAAGCCGCCGCTACTGGACGGAATTGGAAGTCATCGACGATCCACACGACGACCGCCGCAAGATACTCGTCTTGTACGACGTATCGGAAATACAGGGGCTCCGGCGCATACTCGATGGCAAGGCGGAATTTCACGATATTGTCGGGCAAAGCGACCCGATGCAAGCGATGTTCGCGCTTGTTCGCGAGCTGGCGCGGTACGACACCACCGTACTTGTCGAGGGCGAAACGGGAACGGGCAAAGAACTCGTCGCGCGCGCGCTACACTTTTCCGGTGGGCGTGCGGAGATGCCGTTCATCGCCGTGAATTGTGCCGGGCTCACCGAATCCCTCTTGGCAAGCCAACTTTTCGGGCACAAAAAGGGCGCGTTTACTGGTGCGGCAAGCGATCACGTCGGATTTTTCGAGGCCGCTGACGGTGGCACGATTTTTCTTGATGAAGTCAGCGACATACCGCACCCAGTTCAAACAATGCTTCTACGCGTATTGCAGGAGCGTGAGATTGTCCGCGTCGGAGAATCGGTCGCTCGACACATCGATGTGCGCCTAATCTCGGCAAGCAATCGTGATCTAACGCAATCCATTGAGGACGGCAAATTGCGGAGCGACCTGCTGTACCGCCTAAGAGTGGCGCGCATCAATTTGCCCGCCCTCCGCGATCGCCGCGAGGATATCGCGCTTCTTGCGGCGCGTTTTCTGGATCAATTCGTCGCAAAGACCGGTAAACGGATCGAAGGCGTCAGTCACGACGCCATGACGCAAATGTTCGCGTACCGCTGGCCCGGCAATGTCCGCGAATTGCAAAACGCCATTGAAGCGGCGGCTGTGTGTTGCCATGGCCGCAAGATCGATGCGCGCGATCTGCCGCCTGAGCTCCAAAATACCTATTCGGACCCAACGCCAACCAGTCCTACTGCGCCGAGCGTAAGCGAAGGCCCCGAGGAACAACGTGTCCTACAAGCGCTCCGCGAAGCGGGAGGTAATCGCGCGAAAGCAGCGCGGCTCCTGGGCATCAGCCGAACGACGCTATACCGCCGCTTGTCAACGATGGACCAATAGCCGGCTCATCATACCGTATCGAATTTGTGTAACGCTGACGTACACAAACGTTCCAAATGCGTAACTCCTTCCGTACCACCCATTACAGATGTCTCATGCTAACTCAAGACGTTTCCATGTAAATCTTGTTGTCCCTCAACAGGTTACGTACTTCTCTCGACTCTCGGTACAAAGCTTGCAATCTGCATTAGTGGCTAAATCGTGGGTAGTTGCGAATCGGGTCACATTTCAAGTGAACAAAATGCTGCGACCCGTCAACCTAAAACAGAGGAGCACCAAACCGTGAGAAAAAGAGGATTCACGCTAATCGAGCTATTGGTAGTCATCGCCATCATAGGAATTCTTGCCGCCATTCTATTACCGGCGCTTGCTCGCGCGCGCGAAGCGGCGCGCAGGGCCTCTTGCCAAAACAATCTGAAACAATGGGGCCTGGTCATGAAGATGTACGCAAACGAGGCCCCAGCAGAAACATTCCCCGGTCCCTCCAAGGCTGAACCCGCATTCGGAGCGTTACCGATGGGCATTGACGGCGGTGCCATTTACCCCGAGTATCTGACTGACGTTGCGATAGGCGATTGTCCATCGGATGCAAAACCGTTCGAGTTGCCAAGGCGCGTTGATTTGGCGTCCGCTCTGCCAACCGTAGAAGCACAAGTCTGCTTGAGGACGCTGATTTCCATTCAGCCATCGTACGTGTACATTCCTTACGCCGCCAACAGTTGTTCACAGGTCAAGGATGTCATTTGGTCTGTTCTAGCAGAACAATTCTTCAACGGAGGAGCCGTCACCGCTAGTTTTTCGGAAGCTGCGGTTAGCCCCTTCGGCTGTACGTTTGGAATCGCTGAACAGGCGAACTGGAACCCACCGAATCAGCTGGATAGCCAAGTCGGGTTGGGACTTCTGCCATCGCTGTTCGGAGACTCTGTTTCCGATACTGCCGACGACGATCTAAGCGCATTGCCCGATACCTATTTCCGACTCCGTGAAGGCATTGAGCGATTCTTTATCACTGATATCAACAATGCCGCGGCAAGCGCCGAGTCTCAAAGCGAAATCGCCATCATGTTCGACGCGTTTGGCGATGTGCTCGATTTACCTGGACTCGGTCTAACCGTGTCCGCCATCGGTTCATACAACCACGTACCGGGTGGGTCCAACGTCCTGTACATGGACGGTCACGTGGAGTTTCTCCGTTATGATTCGGAATGCCCGCTGAAAAACAGCGACGCGGGTACCTTCGGCGCCAATCTCACCAACTGGGTCGGTGGAGCATCGGCCATTCAAGACAATTGATAGACTAGGAATTTATTGA
>JAJDAB010000356.1 GCA_029262095.1 Candidatus Hydrogenedentota bacterium | reverse complement strand
GATTCGGTGGAAACCGACCTGCCGCCATTGGTTGAATACGAGCGCGACGACGATTCCAAAGAGATTGAAATCCTCGATCTTGGAATTGTCGAAGGATATCGATACGAGCGACACAATGGCCACAAAGAGGTTGAAGTCCTCGACATACCGTTCGGTGCCGTGCTCAAAGCCGAACGAAACGAAGAGGGCGAGACGGGATTCCGGTTCCTGCACGTGCCATTCATCACGGTCGCCGAGCGCGATCTCGACGACGACAGCAACTCGTTCCGCCTATTGGACATACCGTTCTTTTCGCTCGTAAAGACCCGAAACGACGACGACGGCGATTTCGACCGTCAGGTCATCGACCTCCCGCTGTTTGGCCCCCTAATCCGGCACAAACGCGTGGGCGACAAGGAAACCACGCGATTCCTGTTCTTTAAGCATTCCTGGACGTCCAGCAACGACGATAAAACGGACGCACCACGGGCGAAGACTAGGCGCTCAAACGCCCATCCCGGCTAGGAAACGACGTAAACCACACTACTTCTTGGTCATGCCGCGCTTGACACACGGCGCGGCGTAGCCGATCCTTATGCAATAGGCGCGGTGTAAACGCTGCGGAATGAAAATCAATCTCACCAACAACGGACACGAACGAAGGAGGAACACCTATGCGGAACACAGGACTGAAAATGGGCATGATGGCCCTGGCACTCGTCGTTATGGGCGCTGGCTGCGCAAGCACCGGCGGCGGAATGGCCATGAGCGAAGAAGACGCAATCAAAGCGGTTGTCTCACAATTCGAGACCGCAATGACCGCGATGGACCTCGACGCTGTATTCGCCCTTATCGCGGACGACTTCGAGATGAGCGATGGACTCGGCAAATCCGAGTACAAAGAATTCTTGACGCAGCTCAAAGATGCCGGCCAGTTTGACGGTGTCGAAATGTCGACCGCCGACTTGACCGTTTCCGTCGATGGCGACAAAGCCGAAGCGATGCCGTTCGTAGTCAGCGGCGAATTCGGTGAAGCCACGCTCGAGTTCGAATTGGAAAAACGCGCCGGCGCCTGGATCGTTACCTACATCAACCAAATCGTCGGATAACGAACAAATTTACGCAAACAATCGCCGGGTACCGGGTCACGCTTTGATCTGGTACTCGGCGATTTTGTTGTACAACGTACTGCGGCCAATCCCCAAAATCTTCGCAGCATCCCGAACATTGCCGCCGCACTCTTGCAATGTATCTGCAATGTGTTGTTTCTCAACTTCGCTCAACGTGCGCGGTGTGTAGGCAGCGGAAACCGCCGACGCGCTCGCGGGTACGTCCAGTTGAGGTGTAACGACTAAATCCGACCCACGAATTTTCTTTTCTTTGCAGAGAGCGATCGCCCGATCGACGACACTCTTCAGTTCACGCACATTGCCCGGCCACGAAAACTTTTGGAGGTGATCGAACGCTTCGTTGGTGAACCCCTCGAGCGGACGCTTTGCGCGTTCACGGCCGAGCGTTAGAAAATGCCTCGCCAATTCCGGAATATCCTCCACGCGATCACGCAGGGTAGGCATCTGGATTTCAAATCCATTCAATCGGTGATAGAGATCGCTACGATACGTGTCGTCCCGCATCATGGCGTTCAAATCGCGATTCGTCGCCGCCACCACTCGCACATTTACACGGGTTTCGTGCTCAGAGCCCACCCGGTGAAATGTGCCCTGTTCAATCGCACGAAGCACGCCCGCTTGATGTTGGGCGCTCAAATCTCCAATTTCGTCCAAAAACAGCGTTCCGCCGTTTGCCTGCTCGAATCGGCCCGTCTTGTCCTGATGCGCACCCGTAAATGCGCCTTTCACGTGCCCAAATAGCTCGCTTTCCATCAGCTCATGCGGGATCGCCGCACAATTCAATACAATGAACGGATCATTCGCACGCGCCGAAAAATCGTGAATCATCCGCGCGGCCAATTCTTTACCGGTACCCGTTTCACCGAGGATGAGAGCATTCAGATCGGTTTCCGCCGCTTCACGCACCTGTGTCCGTAGTGACTTCATCGCATCGCTAATGCCGATCAGCGTGGACGATTCCCCGGTTTGAGCGCGGAGCCGTTCGACATCGCGCGTCAACTTCTGTTCGCGTTCGACGGTCACGAAAAACGGAGCGGCTTGATGCGCCAATGCAAACAAAAATTCAAGGTCGCCATCGTCCAGCGGTAACGAACTCTTTTCCAACGCGAGTGCAAGCGCGCCGATTGGACCACCACTCACGACCAACGGCGCCACCAGAACGGGAAACCCTATTTCATGATCCGAAGAGGTCCGCGCACCGCGCACGAGTTTCGCCTGCTCTTCGGCGAGCGCACCCTTCATCGCGTTGATGGGCGCAGTCGCCGCACCGTCAATACCCACGTCGGGAATGCTGTAGCAATAGAGGTCTTTATCCGCGCTGTGATAACGCCCCACCCAAAGCGTCGCTGGCTTGAATCGCGCGCGTAACCTTCGAACAAGAATCGCCAACAAATCGTCAATCGTCGAAGCCTGACTGATCTGTCTACCAATGTTATACAGCTCGGCGAGATCGTTGACGGTCTTCGGTCGCCCCGCCGTTTGACCAGCTTCTTGTTCGTCCCGCAACAACAATCCCGCACTCGGCGAAATCGTCATGGTATGGGTCATACCCGAATCGCCGGGATTGAATCCCTCCTCAGCGGTATCCGGATTGATCACAAGAAAGACGGCAGGCCCCACAGCCAACTCGTCGCCGGCACGCAGTTCGCACTTACTCGTTGGCTCCCCGTTCACCAAGGTCCGATTACTACTCCCGAGGTCCACAAGCGTGGGTTTACCGCCAATCAACGAAATTTCGCAGTGTCGACGCGAAACCGCGCTATCGCTCACAATAATGTCAGCGCTCGTCGATCGGCCAATCTGAATGGGCGTAGCCTGGACAGGCCAACTCATCCCCTTGTCTGGTCCGGATGTCCGGACAAGGTACGGCATTTACGATTCCTTTTACGAGGTTTCGACCCAATTCGCGCGCGCCAAAAACCGCACACGTGTCCATAATATGGACAGCGGACGGTCCACGCAACCTCAACCAAGTCGCGCGATAAGGGTCTGCACCGATTCCGCGATCGGTGCCTCCCCCGATACGACAACCGCTGCTCGTTTTCGTTGCGGAAGAACAAATCGCTCGGCCATCGGCCACACGGTCTTCGCGAACTGCTGGCGAATCGACGCCTCCGATCGCCCGCGTTCTGAAATATCGCGACTCATTCGGCGCGTCAGACACATCTCTAGCGGTGCATCCACATAGACCGTCAGATCAGCGACATCTACCAAGGTCCTACTCGCCAGCGCATGTATCCCATCTACCACCAGATGCGCTCGAGGATACATCGTCTCCGTTTGTGAATGTCTTGCATGCGACTCGAAGTCGTAGCAAGGTTTCTCGACCTCCCGTCCAGTGCGCAACGCCAAAATATGCTCCTCCAGCAAAGACCAATCGATTGCGTCAGGATGATCGAAATTCGTCGTAGCACGCTCCGTCACGGGAAGGTGCGAACGATCCAAGTAATAATCGTCAATGGATACCAACGTGCAAGCGGCGCTGCCCAACGTTTCGACCAGCGCCTTTGATAACAGGGTCTTCCCCGCGCCCGAAGGACCAGTCACAAGGATGAGGCGTTGGAATTCGGCCGAATCGGTCATCTCACATCCCCAAAAATCTGTGCAGCCCAAATCGGATTAACCGTATGGTAAACTGTTATCTGGCGTAGAGTTAGACCCCGTGCGTTCATGAGGGGCGCGAGGCTGTGGGCAGAATGGAGATCGGATTCAGATGCATAACTCATCATGTCTATTGGGCGTAACATTCCTTGTAATTCTAGCCAGTATGGGCACGGTAAACGCCTCGGCTCAAGAAGGCATTGCCCGCCATGTAGTCATCATCGGTGTCGACGGAATGAGCCCCGACGGTATCGCGAATGCCAATACGCCCGCAATGGACAAACTTATAGCCACGGGTGCCAGCACCATGAGGGCCCGCGCCGTCCTCCCGACCAGCAGCAGCCCCAACTGGGCCTCCATGATCATGGGCGCTGGCCCAATTCATCACGGAATCACGTCAAACGGCTGGCAGCCGGACAAGCATGAACTTGAGACTGTTGCAACGAGCGAAGGCGGTCGATTCCCGACGATTTTTTCGATTCTCCGCCAACAGCACAAAGACGCGATCCAAGCGTGCTTCTACGACTGGAGCGGATTCGGACGCCTGTTCCACCACCCCGATGTAAACGTCGCGGAAGATACCAAGGGTCCGAAAATCACAACCGAACGTGCATGCGAATACATCGTGGAAAACAAACCCATGTTCACCTTCATTCACCTCGACCACGTAGACCACGTAGGACATGACAAGGGCCACGGCACGAAAGAGTACTACGAGTCCGTCACCGAAGCCGACGGTTACATCGCGCAGGTGATTAAAGCAATCGACGACGCCGGTATTCGCGACGAGACCGCCGTCCTAATCACTGCGGACCACGGCGGCGTCAAGAAAGGACACGGCGGTTCCAGCCGTGCAGAGGTGGAAATCCCCTGGATCGTACAAGGCGCAGGAATAAAGCACGGGCATACGATTAGCGGCCCAGTATTCACCTACGATACGGCCGCTATGACGGCACATCTCCTCGGTTTGAACGCGTCCAACGCG
>JAJDAB010000355.1 GCA_029262095.1 Candidatus Hydrogenedentota bacterium | reverse complement strand
GAGCATCGCACGGGAAGATCTGCCGCAAGAAATCCGGGAGGTGAGTGGGCCTTCGAGGAGGGAGAGCCTCACGGAGTCGATCCCCAACAATCGCGACCTAAACGTAGAATTAGCAAGAGTGCAGGCCGAACTTTCCTGCATCGATCATGCGCTGACGATCGCCAAAGGTAACAAGTCAGAGGCGGAAAAACTTTTGGGATACCCGAATCGTCAAACAATGCGTCGTCGAATTCAGCGTCTGCGGGAAGATCACCCCTCATTGTCGTCCAACTACGCCGCGATCTTGCGCTATTACGGAGAAATCGATGCCGAATCGTAGCGGATCATTATCCCGGGAATCGATGTATGTCTTATCCGCCGAAACGGACATATCAAGGACGGTGGCGACAAGACTCAAACATGATCTCGACGTTGCGACATATGAAGAAGACGTCGACCCGGACGATCTAATTGAACGGAAGGCACTCACTGGGATAATTGTCGGCGAAGCCCCGGGACCGCAAGGATCAGAAACGGTCCACGACAATCTGTTGCGCTCGGGATCAATACGCTGTCTTCTAGCATGTCCTTCGGCCTTTGTCCTCCTCGTAACGTCGCAGAGCCGAGAGCAGTGGAATAGAATGCTCGGCGATTGGTATGCCGTCGCAACCAGAGACCGCAGTACTCTGCCGGAATCCGCGCTGAGCGGCCCCTTGCGAGCCGCCGTGTTTACTTCCGACGATTCAGACGTGCAGCAGTTCGTTCACGTACAAAAGCGCCTGCAATTATCCGTTTCGTCCGCGCGATTCGATCCGTCCGGGCTCAGGAGCACCATCCAGTTCTTGGTGAAACTATCCCGCGATACCAATGACGGTGAGCTACCGGAAGAAGAAAATTTGCCGCCCCGGTACGCGCTGATCGCAGACGACGAGCGATTGGTCGCAGAATCGCATGCGTATTTATTGAGACGAAAGGGCTATTCCGTTCTCACCGTTCACGAGCACGAACGACTCAAGGACATCGAATCAGAGTTGTTTTATGGAGATTCCGAATTCCTGCCTGACGTCATTCTAATGGACCAGAAGCTCGAATTCGGTTCGTTCGAGATTGGTTCGGTGTGGATGAAAGAGTACCGCGGTGATGAACTCCGTCGCGAGAGAGACGTAGTTGTTTCCGGAAAAGTAGAGGACGCAACGACCGGTCACATTCCCAAACCACTTCTGGATGTCTACCACTTGGATCATCGCCTGAAACTGAGTCCGCCACAAAATCCTCGCTCGAAACAGAGACAAAATCGGATTCCAAATGTCGAATTTCCGAAATTGAAAAAGGTTCCACATACCGCAAGACAACTCCGCGAAGTGTCATTCGCACTCAATCGTCGTGCCCACGAATGGTCGGATCTAGACCAATCGATTACTGCGATGATTTGTTGGTGGGAGTGTTTTGGTCTAAGCCGAGGTTGCGACGGCGGTCTTGCGGCGCAAGCCTACATGTACATTCATATGGAAGAAGCCAAGGCGTTGTTCGACACCTATCTGGAAGATTGGGAGGCTATCTGGCGTGCACGTCTCAATTCCATCGACGCGTCTGTACTAGACGCGTTTGCTAACGAACAGGATCCTGAACAGTGCTGGTGGCGAATGCGGGTCTACAATGCGTTGCTGGAAGAGTCGGGTGGAACAACGCTTCCGCGAGCATCTCGCATCGATACGGAGATACTCCTGCTCAAAGCAAAGGCGGAACATCTGCGGCAAAAGTACAAAACGAATCGGAAACCTAAGAATAGCGCGAGGGACGAAGGGCAGGCGAAAACTTCTGAATCGGATCAAAACGAAGTTCCACCCCATGAAACCCCCAACGACCTATCGCCAATCGAACGTCTTAAGGTCATCTTAACCAACGGAAAAGATCGAATCGACGTCTCGCTTGCTAGCGGCTTGAAATGGCTAAGCCGTACTCCAAGCAGAGTCAAGTATTGGTGGAACAGACTGGGCCTCTTTCTCCGAATCAACACACTTCGCTTTATCAGCAATTGGACTTATGTTGTCGGAGCTTACGCCATTGTCTTGTTTGCTTTCACCTTCATCTACTTGCTTTTTGATCGACTCATATCGCCCGATTCGGCTGCGTCGACGCCAATTCTCAACGCCTTCTTTGCGTCCCTTTTTGCTTCCCCAGAAGAATACGACATCCTGAATTCCCATCAAGTTATCCAGGATATTCTGAAATATATCCAGGGCGTGCTTTATGCGGCGACGTTCGGTCTGGCATTCGGCTACTTTTTCGAACGATTTCTCAAACGGTCATGAAGATTGCAGCCATACGCTAATCCCAGGGCAGGAGCGCTCCGCGTGCAAGCGCGGGTAAACGTCATCCCTGCGCGTTTGGGCTTCGTTGTTCGTACCTAACCGGTACGTAACGAGCCGTCGTAGGAGTTCGAGGGACTCTCACGATCTTTCGCTAAACTGTCACTAGAAAATATCTCGGTGGCACAGCTCTGAGCACATACTCTGTTCCCCTCAGTATGACAGGGTTGCCAGTCAGGTCTACCAGAACGATCGAGTGAGTTGTGGGTTCTCTTGCCGCTAACATCGATTCCAATCACCATCAGTGCCCTCAATCGTATTCAGACAGATATTGTCGCAAATGACCCAATGATATACGATGAGGAACAGTAGCCGTCGCTCAGCTCATCGGTTAGGTTTAGACGTATCCCCTTTGCTCACTTTGTGTTGGGTGACGGTCCTTCCGTACCCGCAGAAGCTAAACATTAATCATGAAATAGCGGTATACAAAAAGAGCTAACAGGATGACCCAAAACGAAAGCGAAATCGAGCTTGCTCTTATCAGCAAGCTCAAAGAACAGAAATACACTTATCGCTCCGACATCCGCGACAAGACCACACTGGAGCAAAACTTCCGTCAAAAGTTTGAGGCGCTCAACCGCGTCCGCCTAACCGACACCGAGTTTCAGCGGCTGCTCGACGAGATCGTTACCTCCGACGTGTTCGCCGCTGCCCGCATGCTCCGCGGCATCAACGACTTCGCTCGCGACGACGGCACCCCGCTCAACTACACGCTCGTCAACATCAAAGACTGGTGCAAGAACTCCTTCGAGGTCGTCAACCAACTTCGCATCAATACCGACAACAGCCATCACCGTTTCGACGTGATCCTGCTCATCAACGGCGTGCCGGTCGCGCAGATCGAACTGAAAACCCTTGGCATCAACCCGCGCCGGGCCATGGAGCAGATCGTCGAGTACAAGCACGACCCTGGCAACGGCTACACCCGCACGCTGCTCTGTTTCATGCAGCTGTTCATTGTTAGCAACCGTACCGACACGTGGTATTTCGCCAATAACAACGCCCGGCACTTCGCCTTCAACGCTGAAGAGCGTTTCCTGCCTGTCTACCAATTCGCCGCCGAGGATAACAAGAAGATCACCCATCTCGACGACTTCGCCGACACGTTTCTTGCAAAATGCACGCTGGGCCACATGATCAGCCGCTACATGGTCATGGTCGCCAGCGAGCAAAGCCTCATGATGATGCGCCCCTATCAGATTTACGCCGTCAAGGCCATCGTCGAGTGCATCCACCAGAACTGCGGCAACGGCTATATCTGGCACACCACCGGCAGCGGCAAGACGCTTACCTCGTTCAAGGCTTCCACCCTGCTCAAGGACAATCACGACATCGAGAAGTGCTTGTTCGTCGTCGACCGCAAAGACCTCGACCGCCAGACGCGCGAGGAGTTCAACAAGTTCCAGGAAAACTGCGTCGAGGAAAACACCAACACCGAGACGCTGGTCCGCCGCCTGCTCTCGGACGACTACGCAGACAAAGTCATCGTCTGCACCATCCAAAAACTGGGCCTCGCGCTTGACGGAAACAATAAGCGCAAGTACAAGGAGCGCCTGGAGCCGTTGCGCAACAAACGCATGGTCTTCATCTTCGACGAGTGCCACCGCTCGCAATTCGGCGACAATCACAAGGCCATCAAGGAATTCTTCCCCAACGCCCAACTCTTTGGTTTTACCGGCACGCCGATCTTCGAGGAAAACGCTACGTATCAGCGGATCGAAGGCGAGCAGGCATCCATGCGCACCACCCAGGACCTCTTCCAGAAGGAACTGCACGCCTACACCATCACCCACGCCATCGAAGACAAGAACGTCCTTCGCTTTCATGTCGATTACTACAAACCCGAAGGCAAGGACGCGCCCAAGGCCGGCCAGTCTCTCGCCAAGCGCGCGGTCGTCGACGCCATCCTCGCCAAGCACGACGCCGCCACCGGCGGACGACGCTTCAACGCCCTACTCGCCACCGCATCCATCAACGACGCCATTGAATATTTCGAGGTCTTCAAGGCCGCGCAGGCCGAAAAGCAGAAAGCCGATCCCGAGTTTCTCCCGCTAAACGTCGCGTGTGTCTTCTCGCCACCCGCCGAAGGTAACAAGGACGTGCAACAGATTCAGGAAGACCTGCCGCAGGAAAAGGCCGACAACGAGCAAGAACCGGAGAAGAAGAAGGCCGCGCTGAAAGCCATCATCGCCGACTACAACGACCGCTTCGGGACCAACCATTCCATTGGCGAATTTGACCGTTACTACCAGGACGTACAGAAGCGCATCAAGGACCAGCGGTTTTCCAACGAAGATATCCGCAAGGCAGATCCGGAACAGAAACATGAACACAAGATCGATGTCACCATCGTAGTCGATATGCTACTCACCGGGTTCGACGCCAAGTATCTCAACACGCTCTACGTTGATAAGAACCTCAAGCACCACGGGCTGATTCAGGCCTTGTCCCGCACCAACCGCACGCTCAACGCAACCAAACCCTACGGGAATATCCTCGACTTTCGTGGGCAACAGGATAAAGTCGATGAGGCGATTGCGATGTTCTCCGGCGCAAAGGCCGACAAGGCCCGCGAAATCTGGCTCGTGGACAAAGCCCCGCAAGTCATTAATGACCTCGAGACCGCAGTCAAAGAATTGGACGACTTCATGCAGTCGCAGGGGCTTGAAGCCCGGCCCGAAGATGTGCCCAACCTCAAAGGCGACGATGCCCGCGCCGGTTTCATCAAGCAGTTCAAGGATGTGCAGCGGCTGCAAACCCAGCTCGACCAGTACACCGACCTGAGCGAGGAGAACAAACAGGCCATCGAGGAAATTCTGCCGAAGGAACAGCTCAAGAGTTTCCGGGGCGTCTATCTCGAAACCGCCCAACGACTGCGCGATCAGCGTGAGAAGCCCGGCGGCGCGGTCAGCCCCGAGGTCGATCAGCTCGATTTCGAGTTCGTGCTCTTCGCCTCGGCCCTGATCGACTACGACTACATCATGAACCTGATCGCCCGCTACATCGGGCAGGACCCGAAGAAGTCAAAGATGAGCCGCGACCAGCTCATCGGCCTGATCGACTCCGACGCCAAATTCATCGACGAGCGCGAGACCATCGCCGACTACGTCCGCTCGCTCGAAGGGGGCAAGGCGCTAGACGAAAAGGCTGTCCACGCCGGCTACCAGCGCTTCAAGGCCGAGAAGGAAGCCCAGGAACTCGCCAAAGTCGCGGACGGCCACCGCCTGACGAACGAGGCGCTGCAAGCCTTTGTGAGTGGCATTCTCGACCGCATGATCTTTGACGGCGAACAACTCACCGACCTGATGGAGCCCCTCGGTCTCGGCTGGCGGCAACGCCGCGAAAAGGAACTGGCCCTCATGGACGACCTCGTCCCCCTCCTAAAAAAACGCGCCGACGGCCGCGACATCTCCGGGCTCAACGCATACGAGCAGTGAGGCGCAGACGATGACGGATAAAGGCAAGCGCACATTGACGCCAAAACTGCGGTTCCCGGAGTTTCGGGATGAGCCGGGGTGGGATCGAAAGCTGCTTCGCTCTATTGCGACGCCGGTGACAGGGAAGGCAGACGCCGAGAGCGAACATAATGTTCTTACCCTCTCGGCGGAACATGGCATCGTCCTTCAGAGCGACTACTTCGGCAAGAAAGTCGCGGGCAGTGACCCGGAGCGCTACATCAAGATTACCCGGAATGATTTCGTCTACAACGACAGGACGACGAGCCGCTCGAAATACGGCACGATTCGAAGGCTGACACAACACGACAGTGGCATCGTTTCGCCGATTTACAAATGCTTTCGCTTCAATGACGAGGAGTTTCCAGAGTTCTGGCAGTGGTACTTCGAATCAGGAACGCACGACGCGGAACTCGCTGGACTGGTGAATGAAGGCGCAAGGGCGGGGCGTTTCAACATTTCGCCCGATAAATTTCTATCGACAGCAGCTTGGTGTGGATCGCACCCCGAACAGCAGAAGATCGCCGAGTGTCTGAGCTCGCTGGACGGGTTGATCGCCGCCGAGGGCCGGAAGTGGGAGGCGCTCAAGGCCCACAAGAAAGGACTGATGCAGCAACTCTTCCCTCGCCCCGGCGAAACCCGCCCCCGCCTCCGCTTCCCCGACTACCAAAATGCCACGGAGTGGACCGCGCGCGAACTTGGTCCAATGACGATAAAAGTCGGCAGTGGGATTACTCCGCGCGGTGGTGAAAAGAACTACAGGAAGGATGGGCGGCCGTTCATCCGAAGCCAGAACGTAGGTTGGGGCAAATTGTTGCTAGACGATGTTGCTTATATCGATGAGGACACTCATAAGTCATTTGACGCAACTGAGCTACAAGTGTTAGATGTGCTCTTGAATATCACAGGCGCGTCGATTGGAAGAAGTACTGTCGCGGACTCGAGAGTCCGTGGAGGAAACGTCAATCAGCACGTCTGCATTATTCGCGCAATAACGGAAGAATTGAATCCGAACTTACTGAACCAGTATTTGATCTCGCAGGATGGCCAAGAACAAATTGATGGCTTTCAGGCAGGCGGAAACCGGCAAGGTCTGAATTTTGGGCAGATAAGGTCATTTCTTATTCCACTTCCACCGACCTCCGATGAACAGCAATTAGTCGCCGCCTGCCTCTCTTCGATGGATCGCACAATCACAGCAGAAGCGCAATGGATCGAAGCTCTGCAGACCCACAAGAAGGGCCTGATGCAGCAACTCTTCCCGTCGCCGGAAGAGGCTGAGACATGAGCGCAAACTCCTTTGCCGATCTGACCGCCTTGGCCCGGTATCTGCGCGATGAACTGGAGATCAAGAAGTTTATCCTGCTCTACGCCTATAACGCCACCGGCAAGACGCGGCTTTCCACCGCGTTCAAGGACCTGGGCAAGAACGGCGACGATCGCGACACGCTCTATTTCAACGCCTTCACCGAAGACCTCTTCTCGTGGGACAACGACCTGGATAACGACGAGCGCAGAGTTCTCGAACTGAACGCCAAATCTAGGTTCTTCAAGGGTCTCGGACAGTTTGAAATCGAGAACCGTGTTCGGTCGCTCCTTGATCGCTATGCCGACTTTGGGTTCCGAATTGATCTGAAATATGACTCGGATGGAGCGCTCGAAGAAGGCGTGGCAACATTCAGTCGAGAGGTACTGGTCGAAAAGGATGGAGAGGTCAGATCAGAGACTGTCGAAAACATCAAAATCTCCAGAGGCGAGGAGAATATCTTCATCTGGTGTTTCTTTCTAGCCATCGCCGAGATCAGGCTCGATCCAGAAACGTCGGCCTACGACTGGGCGAAGTACATCTATATCGATGACCCTATTTCGTCGCTGGATGAACAGAACGCTGTGATGGTCGCAACTCACCTAGCGAGTATGCTTAAGGAAGCGGCAAATCCGCCTGGCGTCGTCATTTCTACGCACCATCCATTGTTTCACAACGTGCTTTGGAATGAGCTGAAGAAGAATTCACGCCGGTACTTCTTAGGCCGAGACCCAGCGTCCGGGTCGTATACGGTTCGCAATACCGAGGCGACGCCTTTTTTCCACCACGTCGCGGCTTTGATCGAGTTGTACGAAACCGAGCATTCCGGGAACCTCGACACATTTCACTTCAACGCCCTGCGCGCGATCGCAGAAAAGACGGCCAGTTTCCTTGGCTACCGTAACTTCGCCGACTGTATCAAACGCGACGCTGATGACCTCGAAGGCCGGCTCCACACACGGCTGCTCAATCTGTTGAGCCACGGCGGATACTCGCTCTACGAACCGCGAGAAATGCTCGATGATAACAAGCAGGAGTTCCGTCGGATGCTGCACAAGTTCATCCATCAATATTCTTTCAACCTAGAGCACTTTCCAGGCCTAACGACCGTAGCCACGAAAGACGACGAGAAGCCATGACCGAAAACGACCAAAGACAACTGGGCAAGATACTGTGGGCCATCGCCGATCAATTGCGCGGGACGATGAACGCGGACGACTTCCGCGACTATATGCTGGCGTTTCTGTTCCTGCATTATCTCTCGGATAACTATGAGGCGGCGGCGAAAAAGGAACTGGGACGGGATTACCCCGACCCGGATGCGGTGGGCAACGGCGGCCGGTCTCCGCTGTCGGTGTGGTACGACGAAAACCCTGATGACATCGCGGCGTTCGAGAAACAAATGCGCCTCAAGTCCCACTACGTCATCCGTCCTGAACACTTGTGGACCAGCATCGCCCACATGGGCCGCACGCAAAACGGGGAACTGCTCAGAACGCTGCAGGCGGGATTCAAGTTCATCGAAGAGGAGTCGTTTTCCAGCAACTTCCAGGGCCTGTTCTCGGAGATAAACCTGGCCTCGGACAAGCTGGGCAAGAAGTACGAGGACCGCAATGCCAAACTCTGCACGATCATCCAGAAGATCGCGGAGGGGCTGGCGGAGTTTAGGACGGACACCGACACGCTCGGCGACGCCTATGAATATCTAATTGGGCAGTTTGCCGCCGGTTCCGGCAAGAAGGCGGGCGAGTTCTATACGCCGCAGCAGATTTCGAGCATCCTTTCCGGAATCGTCACGTTGGACGGCCAAGAACCCACGGAAGGGCAACGGCTCAAACTCGAGAGTGTGCTCGACTTCGCTTGCGGGTCGGGGTCGCTGCTGCTCAACGTGCGCCGGCAGATGGGGAAGCACGGGATCGGAAAGATCTTCGGGCAAGAGAAGAACGTCACTACATACAACCTGGCGCGGATGAACATGCTGCTGCACGGCGTGAAGGATTCGGAGTTTGAAATCTACCACGGCGACACGCTGACCAACGATTGGGACATGCTGCGCGAGACCAATCCGGCGAAGATGCCGAAGTTCGACGCGGTGGTCGCCAATCCACCCTTCAGCTACCGCTGGCAGCCGAGTGATGCGCTTGCTGAGGACGTGCGGTTTAAGAACTACGGACTTGCGCCGAAATCTGCCGCGGACTTCGCATTCCTGCTGCACGGCTTCCACTACCTCAAAGAAGATGGCGTGATGGCGATCATCCTGCCCCACGGCGTCCTCTTCCGTGGCGGCGCGGAGGCACGCATCCGCACCAAGCTCCTCAAGGACGGCCACATCGACACCGTCATTGGCCTACCCGCCAACCTCTTCTATTCCACCGGCATCCCAGTCTGCATTCTGGTGCTGAAGAAGTGTAAGAAACCAGACGACGTGCTCTTCATCAACGCCACCGACACGGAGCATTTCGAGAAGGGGAAGCGGCAGAACTATCTGACGGACGAGCACATCGAAAAGATCGTCGATACCTACCAACACCGCAAGAAGGAAGACCGCTATTCCGACCGCGTCTCGATGGAGGAGATCGAGAAGAACGACTTCAACCTCAACATCTCACGATACGTCAGCACTGCCGTGCCCGAGCCGGAAGTGATCTTGGCAGATGTCCACGAAGAACTCGTTGACATCGAAAAGCGCATTGCCGAGGCCGCTGATAAACACAACACGTTTCTGAAAGAACTCGGACTTGATGGGCTGCCCGAATAGGAAGGCGTTATTGGCTAGAGTCGCCAGGCAAGCACTGCGAATAATGCGTAAAAAACGGAGAACTCTCGAAATCATTGGCATGAACAGAGGGAAAGGTCAGACTTCGGCCGCGTTCCGAAAATATTCTTGGCGCTAACAGGAAATGTAGTAGCCCAAAACACATCCGAGGTACGTCTAGAAACACTAATGTCACTGGAACCATCCTGTGACCTCTTGCATCTCAATCGGATCGAAGGCGCGCAAAGGTTCTGAGTCCAGTACTACTGAAATATGAAGTATTGGGCCGGTATTTGCTTGACAGGAGGTGACTGCGAAATTCGAACAAAGCCATTCCTTTTGTTTTCGATTCTCTAGAGTTCCAACGTGTTCGGTTTTGCTTGCCTGGACAAGAATTGGCCACTCCACGTTCGCGATTTGACCCGAAGAATACCTACGACTCGACTACTCCATCTCACACTGTCGAATCTTATCGCGATACGTGTCGAGGTCGACGTCGATGGCGGCGGGTTTAGGACTAAAACCGGCAAAATCCAGCGCATATTCGGACGATCCGCGACTATTCCGGTTCATATTCTTGAATCATGTCATCAGAAAAACATGGAACTGAATGACCGTGCAGAAGAACTGAATACTCGGCAAGGATATTGTTCTTCAGACGTTGTCGATATCCTTATCATATCCACGCACGGATGCATAGTACCGTTCTGTAACACGCACAGAGGAGTGGCCTAGCCACTTGCTCACGCGGTAGATATCAATACCAGCTTCTGCGTGCAAACAAGTGAACGATATCCTCAGTCGCTGGAACGGGTCGTCAGTGCGAAGATTTGCGGCTTCCAGTGCTCGTACGATCGATTTTCTGTTGTTGAACCTGTATCGAGAGCGGCCTTCGGACTGCCGTGTGATCTCGAAGACGTAGCCGGTCCTCTGTGCGTGACGTTTCATGATCTTCGATATTCGCTTTGACATCGCGATCACACGTTCGGCGCGGTCTTTTATCGGAAAGTCTGCATGGCTACGTACGTGAATCGTCGGTTCCCGCGTATCGAAGTTGAACCACTCCCAACGCGCGTTGAATATCTCGGCTTTACGCAGTCCGGCCCATCCACCCAACAAGACAACCCATTCCGTGTACGCATCCACACTGCGTACGGCGTCGAGTAGCGTTTCCATTTCCTCGCGGCTATGCGGTTCGGGATCCCCTCGGGTGACGGTGAATCGCTCCACGCCGTCCGCAGGATTGGCGCCGGTGTACCAGCCTTCGCGGATGCACCTATTGAAGATCGCTTTGGTGTCTTTTAGACAGTTGTTGGCCGTAACTTCGGACCACTTACCTGAACGAGCGTGCTTACGTTTGAGAGAATCTACGTCTTGGCGTGTGATGCTGGAGAGCCGCTTACGCCGCGTGTGGTCTATCAGGGCGGCCCAGAATATTCGTTGGATAGGAGATAGTCCGGGTCGCGGTGTTCACGCATCCAGTC
>JAJDAB010000354.1 GCA_029262095.1 Candidatus Hydrogenedentota bacterium | reverse complement strand
TCTGAAGCCATCGGCAAGGCTACGCAAGGAGCATTCAGTCAAGCGTCAAAGGCCAGCAACGAAACGGGCCTCGGCGACTTGGCGCGCTGGCTTCTGAAAAAAGACCTCGTCGACATTGGTGATAGCCGGTCTGCGCTGTCGTCTCTCGAAGCGGATGTACGTGTGATCGCCGACGCCTTGCCCGCACCGGATCGCATTCTGGCGGCAACCGACGGTACGCCGACCGAAGCACATGTGTTTCACCGGGGTAGCCACAAGAATCCGGGCGACACGGTGGCTCGCCGATTCCTCGCTGCGCTCGACGAAAACCCAGAGCCCGTTAGTGGCGGATCGGCGCGGTTGGACCTAGCGGATCGTTTACTCGATCCGGAGAATCCGTTGCCACCGCGCGTGATGGCCAATCGCGTTTGGCACTACATATTCGGTCGAGGCATCGTGCCAAGCGTCGACAATTTCGGCGTGTTGGGCGAAGCGCCCACGCACCCCGAATTATTGGATTATCTTGCGACGTCGTTCGTGAACAATGGATGGTCTCTGAAAGCACTCGTCCGCGATCTCGTGACGACCGAGACCTATCGCATATCGAGCGCGCGTACAAATGAAGCCGCGGAGACGAAAGACCCGTCGAACGCGCTGCTCCATCGCATGCGCGTCAAACGGCTGGAGAGCGAAGCGATTCGCGATTCGGTACTCGCGGCGTCCGGTAGTTTGGATGACTCCATGTTTGGCGAATCGGTACCGATTTATTTGTCGCCGTTCATGAGCAACCATCGACGCCCGCGAACGTCGGGACCGGAAAACGGCGATGGACGGCGAACCATTTACGTTCAGGTGCGCCGCAATTACCTGTCGCCGATGCAGTTAGCATTTGACTATCCGATTCCGGAAACGACGATTGGGAAACGAACCCAATCAAATGTGCCGGCTCAAGCGCTGATCATGATGAATGATCCGTTTATTGTTGAAGAAGCGCGTCGTTGGGGCGAACGCATCGCTGCGCTCACTGATGTAGACGTCGACGCGCGCATCGCGGTGGTGTTTGAGACGGCTCTCGGTCGCATGCCCTCGAAGAATGAACAGGATCGGCTGGCCTCGCTACTCGAACAACAAGCGCGTGAATACGGGCTCGATGCGGACGCAATTGGTTCGAACGCCGAACTCTGGGCGGACATCTGTCACACGGTGTTTACGCTCAAAGAATTCATTTTCGTTAGTTAAGGACGGGTATACCGATGGCCCATTGCAATCGTTTCACTGACATGCCGATGACGCGGCGGGAAATGCTGCAGACCGCTTCGGCCGGGTTTGGCACGATGGCGCTCGCCGCCTTGATGGGAGATAGCGCTTATGGCGCTACTGTTTCGCCCGGCGTTGACGCATTGGCCCCGCACTTTAAGCCACGGATACGAAACATTGTCTTTCTGTATATGGATGGCGGCGTCTCACAAGTCGACAGCTTCGATCCAAAACCCCGGCTCACGCAGGAAGATGGCAAGCCGTTCGCCATGAAAATGGAGCCGACTCAATTCGACAACAACGGCGACACGTTGGGCAGTCCGTGGGAATTCAATCATTACGGCGAAAGCGGAATTCCCGTGAGTGATCTCTTTCCGCATGTCGGCGCTTGCGCGGATGAACTCTGTGTCGTCCGATCGATGACATCGAACTTTTCAGAACACAACGCCGCCAATTACTTCTTGCATACGGGCCACGGCCAAGCCGGTCGCCCCAGTATGGGCGCATGGACGGTCTACGGTCTCGGTAGCGAAAGCCAGAATCTGCCAGGGTATGTCGTATTGAATAGCGGTTTGATCCCCTCCGGCGGAATCGATTGCTTTGCATCCGGCTTTTTGCCCGCGGCGTATCAGGCGTCAATGCTGCGCGCCGAACGCCCCACACTTGCCAACGTTGCTCCGACGGAAGCCAAGCCAGAGTTACAACGCAATAAACTTGACGCGATGCGGGAGCTCGACGCGGCGGCCATTGAACGTTTAGGCAATCACGACGCGCTGGAAGCGGCGATCGCGAACTACGAACTGGCGTACCGCATGCAATCGGCCGTGCCCGAGCTGACCGACCTTAGCGGTGAAACGGAAGCCACGAAAACGTTGTACGGACTCGACTCAGACTACGAACAGACGCGCATCTACGGCACACAGTGCTTGACTGCTCGTCGGCTCATTGAACGTGGCGTGCGGTTTATTGAGTTGACGTGCCCCGGCATTAAGGGTGCGGACCGTTGGGATGCGCACGCAAATTTGCGCTTCAACCACGGCAATAACGCGAAAGCCGTCGATCAACCCATTGCTGGCCTATTGAAAGATCTGAAGGCGCGCGGGCTCCTCGACGAAACGCTAGTCGTATGGACGGGCGAATTCGGCCGCACTCCGTTCGCGCAAGGGCGCGATGGCCGCGATCATAATCCCTTCGGCTTTTCGATGTGGATGGCTGGTGGCGGCATCAAGAAAGGACACATCTACGGCGCAACCGATGAATTCGGTTACAAGGCCGTCGAGAATAAAGTTGAAATCTACGACTTACACGCGACGATGTTGCATCTACTGGGCTTCGATCACGAGCGGTTGACGTATCGCTACAGCGGTCGGGATATGCGTCTGACCGACGTGCATGGCCACGTCTTGCACGACATCCTCGCGTAACAAACTAGCACGATCACGGAAGGAACTTTCTCTACGATGAGCACCAACGGACAAGGCGCGCTATTTTCATTGGACGGACGCGTGGCATTTGTATCCGGCAGTTCGACCGGCCTCGGAAAGGCGATTGCGCATTCACTTGGCGCGGCGGGCGCACGCGTCGCGATGAATTATGCCAACAATCAAGCACGTGGCAAACAAGCGTTTGACGAGTACTCGGCAAAAGGCTACGAAGGCATGCTCGTTCGTGGAGATGTCACGAACAAGAACGAAGTGGACAAGATGGTCGCCGGCATCGCCGACGAGTTGGGCCCCGTAGATATCCTCGTCATCAACGCGACGCCCGAACAGCCGCTCAAACCTATCGAAGAATATGAATGGGAATTCTATCAAGAGATGTTGGACTTTTTTGTGAAGAGCCCGTATCTGCTCGTCAGGGCAACGTTGGCGCACATGAAAGAACAAAAATACGGGCGCGTCATCAACATCGGTTCGGAAGTCTTTCAACGCGGCGTCGGCAATTTTACGGCGTATTGCGCGGCGAAAGGCGGTCAAAACGGATTCACGCGAAGCCTCGCCACGGAACTCGCGCCTTGGGGCATCACGGCCAACATGGTGTCGCCGGGTTGGATTCCGGTCGAACGTCATGAGAACGACCCGCAAGAGATGAAAGACGAGTACCTCGCGGGCGTGCCGGCGGGGCGTTGGGGCCTGCCGCGCGAAGTAGGCGACACGGTGACATTTCTTGCGAGTGAACAAGCCGGTTATGTATCGGGGCAGAATATTTGCGTCAATGGCGCACACACCGTCGCATAAGCATCAGAACACAAATCAATGAAAGGGGCATGGTGATGAGGGGTCAACGGTTATTGGTTACATTCGCCGCAGTACTGGCGCTTGCAGCGATCGGATGCGGGGGCTCGGGGAACGACGATCCGGATCGCATTCATGTCGCCTACGTCACGAACGGGATCGACCCGTTCTGGGACATTGCCGCCGCAGGGACAAGAGCCGGCGCGAAAGATTTTGATGTCGATTGCGAAGTGTTAATGCCGCCAAAGGGAATCGTCGACCAAAAACGTATGGTAGAAGACTTACTGGCGCGTGGTACGCAAGGGATCGCGATTAGCCCCATCGACGCAGAAAACCAGGTCGAATTTTTAAATCAGTCCGCCGAACAAACGAACCTGATTACGCAGGACTCCGACGCACCTGCATCCAATCGACTGTGCTTTGTGGGTGTGGATAATTACAAAGCAGGTCGAGAAGCGGGCAAGTTGGTTAAGCTCGCGTTGCCAGAGGGTGGATCGGTCATGATTCTGGTCGGCCGCTTGGAACAGCTGAACGCCCAACAAAGACGTCAAGGCGTAATTGACGAATTATTGGATCGTGAGCAAAAACCTATCAACGAGATTACAATCGATCCGCCTGACGCTACGTTCAAGGGAGGCCGCTACGAGATCGTTGGTACGCGAACGGACAATTTCGACTTCGCAAGAGCGAAGGCCAACGCACAGGACGCCATAACGAGTATGCCCAACTTAGATTGTATGGTAGGTCTGTTCGCATACAACGCGCCACACATTCTCGCTGCGGTTAAAGATGCCGGAAAGCTTGGCGAAATCAAGATCGCCAGTTTCGACGAAGACGCCATGACGCTGAAGGGTATTTCAGACGGCCATATCGTCGGCACAATCAGTCAGAAGCCCTTCCAATACGGATACGAATCTGTGCGAATTCTCGCGGGTTTAGCGCGCGGAGATAAATCTGTATTACCGGAAGGCGGATACCTCGAAATGCCCGCGATGGTCGTGAACAAAGACAACGTGGACGAATATCGCGCACAGCTTGAGATCTACGGCGTGGAACAGAAGTAGCACCCGATGTTTGTATTGGCAAAGTGCGCAGAAGGATATGGTTTCCTCCTTTCGCGCCTCGCATTCACGATGATTCCGCTGGTCTATTTGTTCGAGATCTATTGGCGCCGACGGCCGGACGCGGTTCAACTCGATTCGTAGTGCTAGAGGATTTTAAGTGTTGAATAGCGTTACGCTAGCATCCCCCTGCCCCTTTCAAAGGGGGAAACCACCGTTTGCCTCGACTGTGACATGTGAAAACTCAATTCGACTATGCGTTGGGACAAGGGGGCGCATAGCCTCAACACGGTACGCGCCTTGAAGTTCCTGTTCTTCCCGCTTAGTTGGGTGTTGGCCCACACGTCCCGCTGCGTCGAAATCGGGAAAGTACTGCGTGATCGTGGCCATGATGTGGTATTCGCTGGGGCCGATATCGATCACCCGAAATCAAATTTGCGGCTAGCGCGCGATGAAGGATTCCGCATCGAGCAGGCGGACGAGCCGAACATCGCGTACATGATGGACCGGTACAATACGTTTGGCGCGTATTCTGGCACGCTTGACTTGTCGCGACCGCAACGTTGGGCACCGGTGGGCAAGATATTGATCAGCCAAGTCCGGCTTATCGAACGCGAATCGCCCGACATGATAGTCGGCGCGCAATCGATGACGGTTAGCCTCGCCGCGCATATCGCCAATGTGAAATGCGCAGGGATCATCAATTCCTATTTATTGAGCACGTATGCAACGAATCCCATCATTCGCCACTACTTGATCGGGCTGGAACGCGGGCAGTTTGGCAGGCTGCGCAAACGCGCGCTGAACGAACTCGGCCAACCGAATATTGATCCCCTCCCACTCCTCAAGAAAATGCCACTCTTATGTCCGGATGCGCCGGAATTGTTACGGGACGCACCGTTCTTCGATCATGTTCACGGCATCGGCCCCATTATTTTCGAACATCCCGCACCGCTGCCGGATTGGATGGATGAACTGGAAGACGAAACGCCCAACGTGTACATCAGCATGGGGTCGACAGGCCGCTTAGATTTGTTCCTGCGCAAGTGCTACGCGCCGCTCAGTAAGCTACCGTACCGGTTTCTGGTCACAACGGGTGGCTTGGTCAAGGAAGAGACCGTCCGGAACGCGCCCCCCAATTTCCGATTCACGAAGTTTGCACCGGGATCGCAACTTTTGAGACATTGCCGCGCAATGATTTTTCACGGCGGGAACGGAACGATGTACCAAGGTTTGGCCAATGGCGTCCCGATGGTCGCCGTCCCTTCTCATATCGAGCAGGGCGTCAATGCGCGGATAGGCAGAAAGATCGGCTTCGCCGTTCGCGTTCGTCCGTGGATCGGTTTCGCATACCGAATCGCGCGAGCCGTCGAACGCGTTGTCGAGGATCCACAATACCGGAACGTTGCAGAGCGAATTGCCGCAACGATCGACCCGGATGCGGGCCCGATAGTTGGCGCAGATATCTTGGAACAGTACGCGACGGACGAGCACCCCGAATGAACCGATCGCTGCTCGACGTAAGAGGTCTAACGAAACACTTCCCGGGTGTACGCGCGCTTCACAATGTTGACCTTCTCCTCGGCGCAGGCGAGGTCGTAGCCGTCATCGGTGAAAACGGCGCGGGCAAGAGCACGCTGATGAAGATACTTGCCGGGGTACAGCCGCCGGATGCGGGCGAAGTTCGGCTCAACGACGAACTCATTCAGACAGCGACAGTGCGCGATGCTCAGAAGTTGGGTATTGCGCTGATTCATCAGGAATTGAATCTGGCGGATAACCTAAGTGTCGCGGCAAACATCTTTCTCGGCCGCGAGCCGCGTCGCTTTGGCATAATCAATTTTGGCAAGATGCGCACGGACGCTGCACAGGTGCTGGACCGACTGCGCACATCGATACGGCCCGACACGCTGGTGAGTCGATTGACGATCGGCCAACAACAAATGGTCGAAATCGCAAAGGCGCTCTCCGTCGACGCACGTATTCTCATCATGGACGAACCGACGTCAAGTCTCTCGCAACATGAAACGGAACAACTCTATGAAGTCATCGCCGATCTTCGTGACAGCGGCGTCAGTGTAATTTATATCAGCCATCGGCTCGGCGAAGTGCGGGCCGTTGCCGACCGAGTTGTTGTTTTGCGCGACGGTGAGAACGCAGGCGCGCTGGAGAAAGAGGACATTACGCATGACAAGATGGTTCGGCTGATGGTGGGCCGTGACGTTACGAGTCTTCGCGACCGTGAATCAACCAATCCCGGTGAGCCGTTGCTCCACGTTCGAGGCCTCCAGACGACTGCATACCCCGAACAATCCGTTGATCTCGAAGTGCGCGCGGGCGAAATCGTCGGCATTGGCGGATTGGTGGGTGCCGGGCGCACGGAACTTTTGGAAACGGTGTTTGGTGTCGCTGCGCGGCGTGCCGGCACCGTCGAAGTAAGCGGCGACATTGTGCGCGCGAATCACCCCGAAGATTCGATCGCCTCGGGAATGGCACTCATTCCGGAAGATCGCAAACAATATGCACTTGTACTAGAAATGGCCGTGCGCGCGAATCTCAATCTTGCGCGGATCCGGTACGGTCATCGCGCAGGCTTCGTGAACCGGAAATCGGAATCGAGAACCAGCGTAGACATGATCAAACGCCTGAATGTCCGCACACCCTCAGAGGCGCAACCCGTCCAATACTTGTCCGGCGGCAATCAACAAAAAGTCGTGTTGGGCAAATGGCTGTCGCTCAATCCAAGAGTGTTATTGTTGGATGAGCCCACGCGCGGCATTGACGTAGGATCGAAACAGGAGATCTACGAATTGGTTGAGCAACTTGCGCGCGACGGCGCTGGCATTCTGTTCGTGTCGAGCGAAATGGAGGAGTTGCTCGGTCTTGCCGACCGCATCCTCGTCATGCATGACGGCGCGATCGCGGGAGAACTCGCACGCGCGGAAGCGACGGAAGAGTCTGTCATGCACCTGGCAACTGGCGCGCCGATTCCGGAGACGGCCGATGTCTGACGTGAAGAAAACGCTAGGAATCGCCGGGCTCCTCACGGTAATTTGCCTCTATACCGCCTACAACAGTTCCAATTTCTATTCCGGCAACAACATCGAAAACACGCTACGCTGGACCGCACTATTCGGCATCATCAGTATTGGCGTGTCGTACGTCATCATTTCCGGTGGGATTGACCTGTCCATTGGTTCGGTCGTTGGTTTGAGCGGATGCGTCTTAGCCTGGCTGCTTACAGACAAAGAGATGTCCGTACCGGCCGCAATGGTAACCATCACGGCGATGTCGATCGCGATTGGACTTGCACACGGCCTATTGATCACCAAGGTTGGCCTACAGCCGTTCGTCGTGACGCTTTGCGGCCTCTTGCTATACCGCGGTTTAGCGCGCTATCTCACCGACGACGGAAGCGTTGGATTTGGAACCGGATTCACGGGGTTGAAATCCGTCGCAAACGGCAAAATCGCTATCCCGTTCATCGAATCATTCGCGGTACCTACGCCATTCATTCTATTAATCGGGTTGGCCCTGGCTGCAGGGACGGTTTTGCAATTCACCATTTATGGGCGGTATCTATTCGCGCTGGGGCGCAACGAAGCCGCGGCACGCTACAGCGGTATTCGCACCGACCGCGTCGTAATCCTAGCTTACGTGTTTTGTTCGCTGCTAGCCGGACTCGGCGGCGTACTCTTCGCGCTCTATTTCAATTCCGTGCAGCCCTCGAGCACGGGCGAGTTTTACGAGTTGTACGCGATCGCGGCTGCCGTACTCGGTGGGTGTTCACTGCGTGGCGGCGAAGGTTCGATTCTCGGCGTCGTCATCGGAACCGCAGTGATGATCGTACTCAAGAACGCGATCAATCTGTTGCAAATCCCCCCGCAACTCGAATTCGCAATTATCGGAGGCGTGATCCTGGCCGGTGTCATCACAGACGAGGTCGTGCGCCGCATGGTGGCAAAGAGACGCGCCGCGCAACGGGTGTGATGCGCGGCACGCGGTGAAACACGTCTAGTGCGACTATCGATTGCTGGCCGTCATTGCGTGCGGCGCGGCAATCTCATCGCGCAATTCTGCTACGCGAAAACGCTACTCCATCAACTCCGCACCGAATGCGCTATCGGTGTCGTCCGTCTCGCGCAAGACATCACGCACAATCTTGAGATGATGGGCATTGTGAATTGCCATCAGACGAACCCAGTTTGACGCTGTCAACATCCCAGCAGGGTGTTCAGATCGTGATTTACAGTTCGCGATTTCATCCTTCCTACCAAAAAGCGCTTCCCACTTCGACTTCGCTTCCAGCAACGTCTTTTTGAGGTCGAGGCGATTCGTGTCGCCCGGCTTGAACGGTTCGGGCGCTTTGCCAAAACCGCGTTCCATGACGCCCGACTCCAGCAGGTTCTTGCCCATTTCACTTAGTTCGCCATCTGCGTTCACATCTGGATTCGCCAATAGTTTGTCTAATGAATCGGCAGTACCACTTAATACAAGCGCCAGATGGCCGGCCTGTTGTCCGCAACTCCACGCCGAGACGTCATCGTGCTGTATCAAGAAGTATTCTTTGGTCTCCAGAACCGCGAGTATCGAGGACCATTGTTGGTTTATTTTTGCGATGTCCTGGTCAAGGTCCCACGCATCCACAATTACCGGCGGCGTCGGCTTTTCGCCTGAGCCCTCAGCAACGTCGGCTGCGAACGACGACGTTCCGAGCATCCCTATCAGACCGATGATGAGTATTCGCAAAGTGTTGCCTAATGTTGTGTGCACCATTTCTGATTCCTCTCGTGCTAGTTCTATTTGCCGCACCCATTTATCGGGAATCGGCAGCCCATTTACTTTAGGGGCGGTTCACCCTGCTCCATATCCCGCTTGAGCGAGAGCAGATTCGTCGCCCACAACCCTTGAAACCCGCTGACCCAATGTTCATAGATCACCTGAATCGGAATGACGTTGAGCGAATTTAGCCTACGCCGGCCATCCGCGCGCGTCTTCAACAGGTCCACTTCGCGCAACACGTCCATATGCTTCATCACGGCGAACCGCGTCAGGTGTGGAAACTGATTGACGATTTCGGTCGTTGTCCGCGCGCCCCCGCGCAAGCTCTCCAGGATTGCTCGACGCGTCGGATCGGACAACGCTTTCCACGTTGGGTCAAACGGATCATTCATTGAAACGACCGCGCTATTTCTCAACCCGTTCTTTTACCGAATTCAGCATGTGCGCCCAGCCTTCGTTCACGCCCGTCCGGTATTCTTCGGGTATCGGGCCTAAAATTTGGTGACGTAGCGCAATGCGCGCGCCGTTCGCAATCGGCTCGACCCGGATGATCATGTTCGTCGCCACAGCGAACGACATGAACATCGGTCCGTACAATTCCAATAGCGTTGGCGCTTTGATGGACTGCACGAATCCCCACAGGTGTCCGGACCCATTCCCCAAGTCCCGAAACCAACGGCCTCCCGGCCACTCTTCCAAGGTCATCGGCATCGGAATGTTGTCCGGCCCCGAATTCAAATGGGTGAGCCGATCAATCAACCCGCGATAGACATCCCCCGGCGCCGCCGATATTTCGACCTCTTGTTCGACGACTGTTACTAATTGTTCCGCCTGTTGAACTTCCATTTCTGCACCTCCTTAAGCTTGTACTCCAAATGTTACTGTATAGTAACGTAATTATATGCTCACGTCAATAGCTTCACCGGCAACAACTATGGAGCACCGTAAATTACTGAAGAAACATTACTTAGACAGGGCTGAAACTGGAGGGAGACTACTTGAATACGGCGTGATCATAGAGCGAATCGATCTGGAGACCGTCGACACCGAGGCTGATCATTTCGCGAATATGATCGAGGCCGCCTTGGATAGGATCTCCGGTCTTGTAGTGGAAGGTGTTGATACTCACGACGACCAGTAGCCCGAGTTCATGAAACCCGTCAACGTCCGACTTCTCGAAATCCGCACCGTGATTGAAAATGAAGTAGTACTTGCCCGGTTCATCGTTTGCGCGATCCGATTTCTGCACACGCTCCAGCGGTGCACGCCACGCCAAACGTCCCTTGCCGAAAAATCGACGGCCAATGTCCGGACGCCCGATGAACAAGGCCTGGTCGAACAGTCCATGCTTCGTCATTGTTTTGTCGATGCTCGCGGCGAACGCGGCGATTAGATCGCGCGGACTGTCTTTGATATCCGCCATGAGTTGAATTCGCCCGGCGGCGTGATCGCAAAACTCCGCGAACGACGGCACTTTGTCCTTGGACACCAGCTCGCGCAATTCCGCGAGTGTAACGTCATCCAGATTCTTTTCGATGCCGGTGGTACGTTTGAGGCTTCTATCGTGAAGACATACGGCGTGGCCATCTTTCGTGGGACGCAAGTCCACTTCGATATGCGTGTAGCCTCGTTCAATAGCCGCGTCGAGCGACTGAAGACTGTTCTCCGTAATCGTCTCGGTGACGACGCCGCGATGGGCGATTACCATCGGTACGGGTAAACTCCCTTGCGCTGGAGCAACTCCCGGTACGAGAAACATAAATAGACCGATGGCTAAGAGCATCGTGGTGACCGTACCCGGCATTCTCCACAAAAATCGATTATGAGTCATTTCAATCAGCCTTCGCTTTGCACGACGTCACCAGTTAGTCGTTCCACTAGCCAATTGGCAATGTCGTCGACGAGATTGGGATACGTTTCCAAAATAGGGGTTCCATGCAGGTGTCCATCACGAATTTCGAGGCGGCTCGATTCATGTCCAGAGCGTCTATGTGCCCGGCGCATTGATGAAGGTGCATTGCCGTACGGATCGCGCCTAGCAGCAACACAGAAGACCGGCACACCCTGGATCGCGTCGACTGATTCCCCGAGTCCGGCTGACAGGAACGTCAATGCGTGGACCCGACCGCGATTGCTTCGCATGAGCTCGACCGCGTGACGTCCGCCGCAGCTCGCACCGACAACTCCCGCGTTTGTGACATCTGCGGTATCGATAAGGAAGTCGAACGCGGCGCTGACGTCGTCCCGAAAAAACGCTCGGGCCTCTTGCCAATTCTCCCCGTCGAATGCGTCGCTAACACTTCGACCGTAGCCTCGAAAATCAAGCACAAGCACATGACACCCCAGCTCTGAAAGCCGATGGGCCAATGCCGAATAGCCGGCAGTTGCGCCGGGTTTACGATCACACTGGTGAAGCATTAGGATTCCTGGGCCTCGTTCGTTTGCAGAGTACAAATCGGCGTGCAATTTGAAACCATCGCGGCTGTCGAACGTGACCGGCTTCCCATCCGCCATGGCCTCGCTAGCCAACAACGCCAACGCGATCGCGCAGACCGAACCATGCACCCGCAGCGTCCCCAAGGTCTCAAAGCGAAAATGCGGGACCATGCTAAATCTCCTTCGCATGATGTTCCCCTTCGTTTAAGGCGTATCGCCGTATCCCTGTTCGACCAGGACCTCAATCGCGCGGCGCGACAGGCGTATCAGGTGTGGATGTGCGCGATTCCCATTGGTCAGCAGTACACATCCGACTCGGCGGGCACGATTGCCTTCGATGAACGCGGTGAAACCGTTCACGCTACCGCTGTGCCCAAACACGCGTTCTCCATCGCGTTCGCCTAGCCACCACGTCAGTCCGTACGTGTCCGTGTCACCGGTCCAATTGCGGCCCAACTTCGGTTTGAATTCGGGGAATTGCGGCGTCATGGCTTCATCGATCGTGTTCTCTTGTAACAATCGCTTGCCTTTGAACACGCCGCTGTTCAGATTCATCAGCAACCAATTCGCTTGCGTTTCGATTGTGCCATACACAATCCCCGCCGGCCATACATCCGCCTTTTTGCGTGACGCGGCATGATGCCCTCTCCCCGCGCTATACATGTACGGCACCGCAAGCCTTTCATCCATATCAGGCCGTGGATGATACGCAAAATCGCGCATCTCCAACGGATCAAGAATCTTCTGCTGCATGTACTTCTTATACGGCGTGCCGGAGATCTTTTCGATCAGGTACGCGACCAGGGTATACGCGGGATTCGAATACGTCGTCTTTTTCAGCGGCGGCCCGTCGACACGCAATACCTCGGCCAGATACTCGTCCAACGGCGCAGGAACGGTGTCGCCCCAAACAGGGTGGCCGCCAAATCCGCTCGGCAAGCCCGACGTGTGCGTCAACAAGTGCCGAAACGTAATGGGATTCTCCGAGTCTTCGCCCCGAATTTTTAGGTCGCCCAGGTAATCACGTACCGGATCGTCGAGTGCCAACTTGCCTTGTTCCATCAACTGGAGCAACGCCGTCGTGGACATTGCTTTATATGTAGACCCAATTAGATATACCGTCTCGGGCCGCGCCTCCGTTTCCGCCCACAGGTTCGAGTAGCCGAAGCCGGCTTTCCAGACGACTTCGTCACCCGCGACCAATGCAATTGTCAATGAGGGGATATTCCCCTGATCCATCGCGCGTGCTACTTCCGCTTCCAGCGCGGCCTCTATCTCGACGTCGTCCGCAAAAGCGTATGAATTCAACAGGAGAACCATCAGCGCACTAAACCCTAGTAATCGATTTCGCATGGAACAAGACGCCTCCGAATCCTCGAAACCCGCAGGTTACCACACCGGTATCTTGCGTTTCGCCACGATTCCAGGAAAGATACTCCCGATACAGTCGGGCGCTACCCAGCGCCGATTTTCAATGGGTGAAAGATTTAGGAGCGCCACAATGAAAACCCGTGCTAAATCGATGGTGGCGATAGTCGCCATGTTCACCGCGACGTTAGCCGCGTCGGCGGACATGAAGGTCGGGGTCGGCAGCGTCGTTATCACGCCGGACAAACCGATTTGGTTGTCAGGTTATGCATCGCGCCGAGCGCCTTCAGAGGGGAAGGTCCACGACCTGTTCGCGAAGGCGATGGCGTTTGAAGACGCGGACGGCAATCGCTCGGTCATCGTAACGACCGACCTCATCGGATTGACGCGTGATCTGTCCGCGCGTACGGCGGCGTTGGCCGAGGAGCAGTTGGGCATTCCACGCGAACGTCTCATGCTTACTGCATCGCACACCCATTGCGGACCGGCGTTGCGCGAAAACCTGGGTACGATGTACGCACTGGACGATGAGCAAACTACGCGTGTAAACGAATACAGCGAAGCATTGCCAGGCCGCATTTTTGATGCAATCGAAATCGCGGTCAAGGATCTTGAACTGGGCAGCGCGCATTGGGGACGCGGCGAGGCCGGATTCGCGATCAACCGGCGGCAATACACGCAAGGCGGCGTATCGCTCGGCGTCAATCCGATCGGACCGGTGGACCACGACGTCCCGATTGTGGTCGCAAAGCGAGCGGACGGCAGCGTAAAGGGCGTCTTGTTCGGATACGCCTGTCACAACACGACGTTGAGCTTTCAGCAAATCAGTGGGGATTACGCCGGGTTCGCGCAGGCGCACATTGAGTCCGAGATGCCAGGTGTGATTGCCTTATTCGCCTCGGGTTGCGGGGCTGACGCGAATCCACATCCGCGCGGCGAACTCGCGCTCGCAGAACAACACGGCGCAGAACTAGGTGCGGCAGTATTGGCGGCTATGAAAGGTGATCTCAGCGAACTTTCCGAGCCCGTGCGCGCGGTGTACGACGAAGTAACCCTCGAACTCAGCGAACCACCCACACGCGAGACACTAGACGCGCAACTCAAATCGGACAACGTCTACATCCAGCGGAGGGCCAGCGACCTAATCACAGAATTTGAAAGCGAAGGCGCATTGAAAACAACGGAACCCTACCCCGTCCAAGTCTTCCAATTCGGCGACGCGTTACAAGTGACCGCGCTCGGCGGCGAAGTGGTCGTCGACTACGCCCTCCGCATCAAACACGAGTTCGGCCAGGACAACCAGTTCATCATCGGATACGCAAACGACGTCATGGCCTACATCCCCTCACTGCGCGTCCTCCGCGAAGGCGGATATGAATCCGACACATCGATGATTTACTACGGGCTCTACGGACCGTGGGCAACGACGGTCGAAGACATCGTGATGGAAGGTGTACGGCGTTTGTCCAATCGTGACGAGTGATCGTTCGATGGACGTCACTTCGCGGGCAATGAGCGCGCGAACTTCGCAGCGCGTTCGACCCATGCTTCGAGGTCCGCGTCCTCGGCGTAGCCGTCGGCGTTGACGTAGACGAATCCTTTGAGCGGTTTGCCCGTGAAATCCATGTCGCGCGCGTGTGGATCTTTGAGGGCTTCCGTCGCTTCCTCTGCACCGAGGCGCAACATGAGGTCTTCCTTGTTCAGACCGCAACACATGTTGCCGTTGACCATGAACGTTAGTCCGCCGAACATTTTCTTTTCGGTTACGTCGTCGTCACCGTCGAAGATGTCGCGGATGCGTTCGGCTAGGCCTTCGTCGTATGGCATGGGTCGATCCTTTCGAATTCGCACTGGAACCGACGTGCACCTTGCTCAAGTCGAGCGCAGATTGATTGCGAAAGAAGATTCCTCGGCTTCGCTCGGAATGACAACTCCATCTTATTCGCTCATCTTGATCTGCGCGAATGCTTTTTGCATGGCAACGGCTGTCGCAGCGACGGCTTCGTCGTTATCCATTGCGTTTAGCGCTGCACTGAACGGTTCTGCGCGCACGGGGCCGTCGAATCCGATGTCGGCAAGTGCTGTTAAAAATGCGCCGACATCGATCACACCCGTCGCCGCGGGCAATTCGCGTGTCGTGTCTTGCATCGCTTTGCGATCGAGTCCTTCGGTGCCGTCATTGAGATCGACCACGACGACTTGTTCATTCTTTAGCGCTTTAATGTCGTCCGCCGTTTCTTGCGCGTGATACCAATGCCAACTATCGAGCACGAGGCCCACATTCGGCAAGCCGATATCCTCGATTAGTTCTATTGTTTCCGCCATCGTGTGAACCCACGGATGTTGAACCGATGACCAGGCTGACCATGTACCCACGTATTCAAGTCCAAATCGCAGGCCGTGATCGCCGAGCACTTCGGCCATTTCGCGAAGTCGCCCGGTCATCAACGCGCCATACTCGCGATAGGTTAACTCGTCACTACCAAACATAAGCCACGTACCGGTGCGATCGACACCCGCTCGCTGCAAGGCCTTTGCATATGCGGGCAACGCTTTCATCCCCTCGCGAAACTTCGCGTCGTCATTCCGAAAGTCGACGGGGGCCCCGCCAGCCGCCCACACGATGCCGTCCTGTTTCATCCGATCGCGTAATGCGGCAAGCGCATCGTCATCTAGTTTGGCCAAGTACCCTGCATCGGGATCGATCGATTGAAATCCATACGATTTCGCGAGCGCAATCGCCTCTTCCTGTCCCGCGCTTACACCAATGCGCCCGCAACTGAGGTTCATCGTCATTTTGATCTGACGCGGTTGCGCAAATGCTGGACGCGCGGCAAGACTCAAAGCCGCGACCGCCGTTGCACCGAGAAAAACTCTTCGAGATAGCGTTGATGTCATTGGGAAATCTCCGGACTAATATCGGGTGGACTCCAGGGCACGGTTCCCGCGCGAATGACGTGGTTACGGAGTTCGGCGAATAATTGTTTGTACATGCGATGACTTTCAGGCAACGGAGTCTGTTCTCGCGGGTCGGACTCCAGGTCGTACAAGCGTAGCGGTTCGAACGGTGTGTTCTGCAACAGCTTCCAGGGGCCTTTACGAATCGCGTAAAACTCCTGGCCGCCGAACCGGTTTCCTTCGCGGCGCACCCAGACGAGCGTGCGCTCACCAATATCGATTGCATCTCCTTCGAGCACGGGCAGAATGCTCGCACCGTCCAGCCGTTCCGGATTCGCAGATCCCGATGCTGCACAAAACGTTGGCAGCCAGTCCATCGTCATCGTAACCGCGTCGGATTGAGTGCCCGGCTCGATGCGGCCTGGCCAAACGGCACACGTTGGCACTCGAATTCCGCCCTCGTACATCGTGCCTTTACCATCATTTAGGGGCTCGTTCCGCGCACCGATTCGTAAATAGCCTCCGTTGTCCGACGTGAAGACAATCAGCGTGTTCTCTGCTTGCCCGGAATCGTCCAACGCCTTCAGAACACGGCCAATTCCATCGTCCATGTGTTCGATGAGCGCGACGAGCTTCGCGCGATCCTTGTCGATACCCGACTCGCGTGCCACGACTTTTTCGGTCCACTCCTCCGGCGGCTGTATCGGTGTGTGCGGCGCGTTGTATGCGAGATAAAGAAAAAATGGATCGTCTTTATCCGCCCGACCGCGAATATATTCCGACGACCAATCGGAAAATAGATCCGTTGCGTGTCCTTTCGGATCGATCACGTCGCTGTTCTTGCGCATGTAATTATTACCGTGGCGACGATGGTCGTAGTAATCCTCCATCATGTCGCCGAGGAAGCCGTGGACGAAATCGAAACCTCGTTCATTCGGAGTGTTCGGCGATTCGAGTCCGAGATGCCACTTGCCGACGAGCGCAGTGTGGTAGCCGTGGTCACGCAGGACTCCGGGCATCGTGTCTGCGCCCGGATCGAGATAGCCGAAATTGTCGCGATCATACGTGCGAATTACGCCAGGCACACCAACACGATCCGGATAGCACCCCGTCATCAACGCAGCACGCGTCGGCGAGCAGACCGGACAGTTCGCGTAGGCAGCGTTAAATCGCATTCCCCGCGTCATGAGTTCGTCGATATGAGGCGTACGCATATCCGGCGCGCCGTAGCAAGCGAGGTCACCGTAGCCGAGATCGTCGGCGAGGATGAATAGGATGTTTGGTTTCGCCGCAGCGCTTGCGGGTCGCCCAGCGTGCACCGCCACAGCAGTCGCTGCCGCCGCTTTCAAGAATGATCTGCGCGATACCGCCGCCACCGCTATTCCTCCCAATGCGAGACGGTGCCCGCGCGGTCTTCTGTATCCATTTTTCAACTTCCTCCCAGACAAGATTTGGGCGCGGAATCCAATCCCTTGATCAATGCTCATGCGTATCGCCAGCGTAGAAGAATTCCGCATGCCACGCAACACGAGA
>JAJDAB010000353.1 GCA_029262095.1 Candidatus Hydrogenedentota bacterium | reverse complement strand
CGCACCAACTTTACGAAGGACGCCGTCGTGACAACGGTTGCGCACAATGCCATGGGTACCACGTTCCGCATCACACTTTTGGGTGAACCCGGCAACGAATCTTCCGATGATCTGGCGCGCATCGCCAATGAGGCGTTCGAGGCCATCGATGCACTGGAGTCTCGGATCAGCCGATGGCGATCGGACAGCCAGACTTCGCGCATCAACAAGTACGCATTCGCGGAGCCTGTGAAAGTGACGAACGATGTCGCCAAATTCTTACTGGATGCGCAGCAGATCTACATGGACACAGGCGGCGCATTCGATTGCACGGTGGGTCCGCTTCTCAAAGTATGGCAAGACGCGCGCGAGTCCGGCGAGCTCCCCTCCCAGTCCTTGATCGACGATGCAAAGGAACGTATCGGCTTCGAAAATGTCGCCATCGACTCGGCAGCGCGAATGGTTCGATTCGCGGAAGAAGGGCTTCGGCTCGATTTCGGAGGGATTGGAAAAGGGCATGCACTGGATGTCGCGGCGGAAGTTGTGACGGATTATGGGGTTGAAATTGCGCTCTTGGATGCAGGGACGAGCACGTATTTGGCCACGGGCGTACCGCCTGGCGAGGCCGGATGGACGGTGCGCGTACGTCATCCCTATAATGAAGACGAAGTGCTTGAGGAAATCGTGTTGGGTACAGGCGCGTTCAGCACGTCGACCAACGCGGGCAGCAAGCTGGTGGCCGACGGTCGGGAATACGGTCACATTCTGGATCCGCGAACGGGATGGCCAGTAGTGGGCAAACGGCTGGCCATGGCACTGACCGAGACGGCGACAGAGGCCGATGCGCTGAGCACAGCATTTTATGTCATGGATGAAGACTCGATTCGGACTTATTGCAACGCCCACTCAGCGGTTCGGGCTATAATTGTGCCGGACAATGATCTGAATACGATACGAATCAATTTTGAAGACGGAGAGGATTGAACGATGAGCGAACTAACGCGTCGAAATTTTATAAAGACGGCGGGCACGACTGCTGGCGTTGCGATTGCAGCCGGTTGGTCCCCCACGTCATACGCGGGCAATGAGAAAGTGCGTGTAGGACTCATCGGCGCGGGTAGCCAAGGTGTTGTCCATCTCGAACACGGCCTGGGACTCGCACCCAATATCGAAGTCGCTGCCGTCGCCGACGTGCGCCGTGACCGCCTCGCGTGGGGCTGGAAAAAAGCGAGCGGCGAGGATTCGTTCAAGAAACATCTGTACTTCGACTATCGCGACATGCTGGACAAGGAAGACCTGGACGCAGTTGTCGTTGTGACGCCGTACAAGACGCACCATCAAATCGTGATGGATTGTTTGGATGCGGGCAAGTATGTGTTCTGCGAAAAGACTATGGCGGACACGGTCGAAAAGTGCCGGGAAATCGTGACGAAATGCCATGAGACTGGCAAATTCGTGCAGGTAGGCCATCAACGCCGTTACAACCCGGAATACAATCACGCGCTGAAGGAAATGGCGACAGGCCGGCTTGGTCGCGTGAACTACATTGAAGCGCAATGGCATCGGAATGGCGATTGGCGTCGGCCAATCCCGAAAGATTTTAAGCTTAGCCCGCAAGCGCAAGAGCTGTTCCCGGATGCGGAACGACTCATAAATTGGCGGATCTACGAACAGTTTTCCGCAGGCATCATGAGCGAGCTCGCAACGCATCACCTCGACGTCATCAATTGGATGATGGGCACGATGCCGTCAAAGGTCTACGGTTCCGGCGGCATTGATTATTGGCGCGATGGCCGGGATACGTATGACAACCTTGCGCTGATCTACGAGTATGATCTCAGCCGTAGTAAGCACGGTTTCCAACGCATCGACTCAATCCCCAATAGTAAACAGGACGTGATGCAGATTAATAAGCCGTATAAAGTTCGGGTTAATTGGACGGGGTCGCTGCAATCCCGGCGCAAAGGCGCATCCATGATGGTGAGTGGCGACAAAGGGAGCTTCGAGCTTCGCGAACGCAATCCCCTCAACGTCAAGGGCTGCATGTGGCACGACGAAGGTTCGCTGTGGTACCTGAACGACGATGGCAGTAAGATCACGGACGAGGAAGAAATTTACAACCGGGACATCGCCGGCCGTTCCGTCGAAAAAGAACTCATCGTTGAAGACTCAATTCCGTTTGAGAAGGAGATGGACGCGAGTGCGTTCGACAAGCCTTCACTGACGATTGAAATGGAAATGTTCGCCAAACACGTCCAACACGGCGGTAAACCGCGCACGAACGAAATGTGCGGATTGATGGCGGCAATCGATGACATCGCCGGTATCGAGGCGATGAAGACGGGTAACGCGGTCGAGATCAAGCCGGAGTGGTATGAATTCGATTTCGAAACGCCGAATCCGTTCATGTACGAGGGCAACGACGAAACGCCCGCGTAGTTCATTCACAAACTTGAAACACGGGCCGCCCTTTCGAGGGCGGCCTTTTCTGTGCCTGCATGTAAGCGTGGGTTTAGGTTTGGAGTTCCGACTCTGAGGCGGTGTTGCGTATTGTTATTTCCGCCTAAGGGTGGAAATCCAAACAGGTACAATTCTTATTTTTTACCAACGAACCGATCGCGCAATCTACGCATTCCGCCGATCCATCGGTCATAGTCCGATGTCTTACGTTGCATATACGTCGTGACTTCCGGATGCGACAAGATGAGGAATTGCTCGTCGTCGATTCCTTGAACGACCATCTCCGCAACTTCATCCGCTTCCATCATGCCGTCGACACCAGCAACACCACCGCCCTGCGTATTGCGCGTCATCGCGGTCAACACCGCTTGCGGACAGAACACAGACACCTTCACGCCCTGATCGCCGTGCATGATAGACATGTTTTCGGCGAACGCGACAGCGGCGTGTTTCGTCACGGAGTACGGCGCGGATCCGATTTGGCTGAGCAGTCCTGCCGCCGAAGCGGTGCTCAACAAATAGCCGTCGCCGCGCAGGATCATCGCGGGCAATAGCGTTCGCGCCGCGTAAACATGAGACATCACGTTGATCTCCCAAATGCGTTGCCAATCCTCGTTCGATGCGCCCGCCACATGATCCACGTCGTGCACGCCGATGCCCGCATTCGAGAAAAATAGGTCGATGGGGCCGAATTGCGCTTCGGTATCGCGAATCACGCGGATGATGTCGTCTTCGACCGCGACGTCGGCCGTCATGGCGACTGCTCCGATTTCGTTCGCGACCCGTTGCGCGCCTTCGGCATCTCGGTCCACGACGACGAGCCCCTTCGGACCCTCTTTCATGAATCGGCGGCTACATGCCTCACCGATTCCACTGGCTCCGCCGGTCACAACAACTACTTTATCGTTCAGTTTCAATGCCCCAACTCCTCATCGTCACGCTTCGGTGTACGTCGGCCCTCAAAGCGGAGTAGTCTATCAAGAATGCGAGTTCAAAGACGCCAAACGTTCGCCGGGTTATTTGTGGCCGCGATATATTCCGCCGTTGTCGGCGCCGAGGCGTCGTTCGAACTCACGCTCGTGGATGATGCCGCCCACGGGTATGCGACATTTCAAAGCCACAACCAAAAAGTTGCGGCGGGTCCAACCGGCATCTTCATGACCCACTTGCGCACGCGAAACGAAGCCTACACCGCACAGCAATGGCGGCTTTCACGTAGCACGGATGGCGGCGATTCTTTTGAGACCGTGTACGAAGAAACAGCGGCGACCAATCCACCGGTAATTGAAATCGACGGCGATGGAAATCTTTATCTCGTACGGGCCGATTTTGTGGATGGAAATGCGTATTTGTATCGATTCGATGCCGCATCTGATTTTGGTAAACCCATCATCACACCCATCCCAAACGCAGCAGCAGGTAAGTACGCGTTGATGCTCGACGGCGCCCGGCGTCAGCTCTATTTCTTCTCACACAACAACTCATTTCACGTGCTCAGTCTCGATGGCGAAGTGCAAGTGACGTACAACTTATTGGCGGCTGGGCGCAACGCGGTACTTCAGTATCCTCATCTCGTTCTAACGCCGCAGGGCCAGTTGCATGCGGCTTGGACGACGCAGCATCGCGAGAAATATATGTACCGAGACATTCATCACATCTTCAGTCCCGATGCGGGAACGACGTGGCGCGATATGGGCGGCGCTACGCTGACACCGCCGTTCGCCGCCGATGACACGGGTCCATCAACGCGCATTTCGTTGGAGGATGAGTTCGACGTTCACACATGGCTATCTAATTTCACGGTGCGAGAGGGCAAGGCCCATTTCGTGTATCTGGCGCAATCGAGGCCAGGTAAACATCACTACACACGTTTTGACGTTCGCACGGGCGTTCGAGAAGTTGATACCACTCCGGATTTCAAGGGATCGGAATTCGAAGTGCGATCGATGAGCGGATTCTTCGCAACGCGAGAGGATAGCGCGCTCTACTACGTCGGGTCGTCCGGCGGCCGGCTTGTGTGTCTGCGCACATCGGACAATGGCGATTCGTGGGAAGATGTTGCGCTCGGCGTGGAGACGTTTCATGTGTATTCTCTGGGCGGGGCGCGGCGGGTGACCGATGACGGATACATCATCGGGAGTTTCACCGATCAGCACGGCGACAATGGCGCACTCGAGTTTGAATCCAAGGTCTATTTCTTTCGAATGCGTGCCGAAGATTAATACTAGTTTTCGATTCCCGCCACCGTGGGAATGACGAGCGGGGCGCAGGCGTCTTCGATAAACCGGAAAAGTCTTGTATGCCGATGGGTATTGCTTTCTTAAGGCAGACGATCAAGTAACGCTGAGCGCTCGTCCGGCGGCAACTCATCCAGGAGCGCAAACGAATCCTCATGGAGCTGGATAGGAGGAGCCGTGCGCGAAAAGTGAGTCGTTCAATAGAGAATCCGCTAAAGTGGTTGGAACTGTTACACTTACGGCAGATCGAGCTTTTGGTAACCGCGGCGATGCCTTTCAATACTAATTCAGTTAGGGTAGAATTGTACTGTGGAAACACGGGCTCGTGCGCAGGATGAATATAGGTCTTGGCGTACGTGATGTGTGCTGAGCGGTTTGGAGTGGTCGCCGCAGCCGTTTAGAATTGCTGGCGCTATTTCGCGCCGGTCGGCCTCGACAGGACTATGTAAACGGTTTGGGAGATGTAAGGTGAAACGACGGTTCTTCTTCCTGGGCATGTTGCTCGCAATCAGCGTTGCGGCCTTGCAATGGCCAACGGTAAACGCGCACACGCGGATTACGACCGACGTGACGTGGGGCAGCCACATTCGTGACATCATGGAAGCGAAGTGTATGTCGTGTCACCATCCCGGTGGAATGGCGCCAGACTATGTCGACCTTACGTTTTACGGCACGGACACGGACCCAGGCGCACGTGCATGGGCGGCGTACATCGAAGAAGTCGTAATCACGGATCGGATGCCGCCGTGGAAACCGGATTCGCGTTTTGGTGAGTTCGACGAAAGCCACTTGCTGACGCAGGAAGAAAAGGATCTCATCATCGCATGGATTCGCGGCGGTGGTCCTCAAGGCACACCGCTCGATATCCCGTCTCCGGAAAAGTTCGCGAATCTCGACTGGGTTTATGGGCAGCCCGATCTTGCCTATGAATTGCCGAAAGAACGCATCATCAAACCGGACCAGATGACGGATTCGTTGACGGTGACCTTCCCCGTCGACATCGAAGAAGACAGTTGGATCACGGGGTACGAATTCCTGCCGCACAATCCTAAAGTCATCGATCGCATGACGGTGTTTATTCACGATCCGGAGGGCGCGGAACCGGAAGTCATCGAGATCGAAAAGCTCGTTGAGTACGACCCGTTGGCGGACGAGGACGAATTGGAACAAACGCGCATGCGCGAAATGCCTGCAGGCCCGCACTTCTTGGGGCAGTGGGTTCGCGGCGATTGGGTTGCGGCAGACCAACCTGACCTTTGGGGCATTAAGCCGGTACTGTTGCCGGAGGCCGCCGGTCGTAAGCTGCGCAAAGGATCCACCGTTGAATTGCGTGTGGACTATAAACGGCCCGATTACGCGGATTCGTCCGTCGAGATCATCGACCGATCCAAGTTCGGCATCTTTCTCACCGCTACCAATGATGAAGTGGATATCTTGGTCGAGTCTAAACCGCTCGAAGCGGGCGAATTTACGGTCGCGGCAAACGAAGCTGAACAAGAAGTACGCGCGAAGATGACGATGGATGAAAACGTTCATCTGCTCGGCGTACATCCGCACTTGGGTATCCTGGGTAAGAACGTCGAAATTAAAGCGACGTATCCGGATGGCCGCGAAAAGACGTTGGTGCTTGTTCCCGAGTTCGCATCGAAGTGGACGCAGTCCTATACCTTCGCGGATCCCATTGCAGCGCCGGAAGGCACCGTGCTTGAGCTCATCGCTCACTATGATAATTCCGAAGACAATTGGGAAAATCCGCATCAGCCGCCCGTCAATCTAAAGTCAGGCGATGAAGCGACCAACCTGCAATTGTTTGCGTGGGTCGATTACGCATTGGACGATCACCTCATTGTCGAAGTGCCGTTTGTGCCGATCGAGGACGATCCTTCGCGGGGCCAAGGTGGTATGAGCCTCGGCGGGCTGAGCCCGTTCGATGATTTACCCGACGCGCCCAAGGGTGATTCGTCCGACGCCCCCATGCTTGACGAAAAGCCCGGTGAGAACTTGGTGGCGGAGGTGGCGACCGTTGTTGCGTTGGAAGATAAGGATATTTGGTGGTGCCCTATGCGGGGTAGCCCGTGCGAAATGAAGGATTACCACGCGAAAGGCACGTGCGACGACTGTTTCATGGATCTGAAACCGAAGCTTTCCTTCTTCGAAGGCCGCTCGCTGGCACCATTAGAAACAGAATGGGTGTTGACCGAGACGGGCATGTCGCCGGTTTATTGGTGTCCAAATCGCGGGACGGAAAGCCACGATCTAGTCGACTATACGCGGCCCGGCGAGTGCGAAGAGTGCGGTACGCCGCTGGAGCACAAAGCGCAATTCGAGAAACGAAATACGTGGACTTGCCTGACGCCGGCATGCCCGCAACACAAAGTTATTTTCTATGGGCCGGGCCTGTGTCCGGATTGCGGTCAGCCCGTTGCGGGTATGGGGCACATGGATCACACGCCGCTGCATAACGGCGAGTTCTTCATGGCCGATAATCTCTACCACCATCTCGAAGGCACGTTGACCGAAGCGGGTAAGTTCAAGTTGTACTTCTACGATGACTGGAAAGTCCCGCTCGACCCGCGCAATTTTTCGGGTAGAGCGTTCATCGAAAATGAAAATCCGAAGACCGGTGAAGTCACGGAATCGGAGTTTGCGCTTGAGATCGCACAGGAAGGCAACATGTGGATGTCGGCTGAACTGCCGCCGGATGTACCGATCATTCTGTACGCCAAAGTAATGTTAGCGGGCGAAGAAAAGCGTTTCGACTTCCAGTTCGAACAGTTAACGGTCGAACCCGTTGGTCCGGTCAAGGGCGGCGACATTCGATTGCACAGCCACTTGCGTCCGGAGTTGGATATCCCGGACAGCGCGCAAGACATATTGAAAGAAATCCAAAAGCGCGATGTGTTGATCAAGAGCCTGATCGATAAGAAAGATTGGTTCGCATTGCAGTATCCCGCGTTGGATACGAAGGATTATGTCAATGCGCTCCGGGGCAAACAGGAAGGGTTGAACCCACGTCTGCGCAGCACGTTGAAGAAAGCGATCACGTCGGTGAACCTCGGCTCGGATGCATTACACAATGCCGGCGATTCATTGGACGAGGCGCGAGTCAAACGTGGCTACGACAATTACTCCGAGGGTATCGCGATGCTGGAGACGGTGTTCGGAACGCAGTAAAAAGACTTCCATCCACAGATGACGCAGATTTCCGCAGATACTTGATTCGCACGACTCATCGAGAGAGCCATGTTCCTCGAAGACTTGCGAAGCAAGTCTGGGCTTGGCCGAAGTATTGTCCGGTAACCCGGCCAACGTGGAAGTTGGCCCTCCCTTTTCGACCGCACATTCCTATTCTTCAAATAGCCAATCTGCGTCGCGTTCGGCTTGGCTGCGTTCGAGTTCTTGGGCGAGCCATGCGTTGAATTCTTCGTCGGTGACGACGTCGAGAAAGCCACGCATGCGGTAATGGCCAAGTCCGCAGAGTTGCGCGCAGGCGATTTCGAATCGACGTCCGAATTCGGCGGTGGTGAGCGTTGGTGTAAATGAAACGGATATTCGCATGCCGGGAATGGCGTCTTGTTTTACGCGCAACTCGGTCAGGTTGAAACTGTGAATAACATCTTTTGTCGAAAGATACACAACGACCGGACGGTTGACCGGTAAGTGCATCACATTCAGTGACGTAATGTCGTCGGCGCTGCTGGGGTCATCGGAGTCAAGGCCGATGGGATTGGTTTCGTCGTCGACCAGCGTAGTGTCGGTGCGCCCGAAGATGCCATCGGCGCCGGGGTAGTGGATGTTCCATTGGAACTGCTGGCCAATAATGCGGACGACTACCGTTTCATCGCTGATCTCCGGGGCGGCCGCGACGTTTCGTTCCCAATACGGGAAAGACATACCGACGAGGAGGGCCAATTCCGCTGCGGCCATCGCGCCAACAGGGATGAATGGCCACCAGCCTCGGAGTCCTTGGTAGCGCGTTTCGGCGGAGTGGTGATGTCGTCTGCGCACAATCGGGAGGATGAAGAACACGCCCCATAGGACGAACGCGGCCAGCATGATGACGTGCAGGTAAACAATAAGACTGTCGATCTCGCCGCCGTGCACCGACGCAACGATCGGCATGCCAATCCATTCACCCATCAATCTGTACTCCAACCGTGTGGTGTTGATGTTGAACCAATGTCGCGCGTTTTGATCCGATACCGCACTCCATACCCGCCGAGTACGATGCCCACCATGACCGCGAGGATTGCCCCCAGGAGAAACTGCGCACTCCCCTCGGCACGGTATGTGGAAAGGAACCGCGCCGTCATG
>JAJDAB010000352.1 GCA_029262095.1 Candidatus Hydrogenedentota bacterium | reverse complement strand
GATTTAGAGCCAGAATATAAACAATTTTTTGGTAAAAGATTTAGCAGATTTAAGGCGGTGTATCAGGTTAAGTTTGATGCAAAAGATCTCAATGAAGAGTTGATCATGCATGCACAACTTGATTCATTAGGACTTGTTTTTAGGTCTTTAGAAAAAGAAGCTCGTATGCAATGGCATATTGATTCTAAAGGTCGTGTTTTAAAGACAGTTAAAACAAAGCATCAAAAAGAAGGTCGCTGTGATCATCGCTTTGATGTCTATCAAGAGGTGAAAGTGGAGTCTGTATAATGAAAATAGCAATTGGAGCTGATCACAGAGGGTATGCGCACAAGCAGTTTTTATTGCAGCACGCAATGATTGCAGATATGCCCATTGAATGGATTGATGTTGGCGCGCATGATCAAGAGCGATCGGATTATCCTGAATTTGCCAAGCTTGTGGCAGAGAAAGTGTCTGCCGGAGAAGTTGATCGTGGCATTTTAATTTGTGGCAGTGGTATTGGAATGGCAGTTGCCGCAAATCGTTTTTCGGGTGTGTATGCAGCGATTGTATGGAATGAGCAGGTGGCAAAAATAAGCCGTGAGGATGATTATAGTAATGTTTTAGTTGTGCCTTCAGACTTTGTAAATAAAGAGCAGTCTCTAGCTATGGTTGATGCATGGTTACATGCAACATTTCGTGGCGGGAGATATAAGCAGCGAATTGATATGATTGATTAGAGATATGAAAAAGCCCCGAAAAAATCGGGGCTTTTTTTATGTATTTACTATGTTATTTGCTCTATGCAATAGCAGGTTCTTCTTTGAGGCCTGCTTGAGCCATGTCTTGTGCATGTACTGTACCATTTTCAGGCATTACATTTCTAATAGCTGCATCAATTTTATTTTGGTCAATTAATGCACCATTTTCAAGAATTGATTTGTCCTGCTCACCAGTTAGGTCTTTACGTTCTTTCAATTCTTTGGCAACAACTGCTAATGCATCTTTATGCTTGATAAGAAGTTCCATAACTTCTTTTTCATATTGATCAAGGCATTCAAATGCTTGGTCAAAGTATTTGTTTTTGCATGCCATTTCATTTGGAATATGACGCACATCAATACCGCCAGCAAGCATGTTTATTGCCATGTTAAATGCTTTTTCTTTATCATCACCGTGGTAGGTGTAGCCGCTGCCGCCAAGTAAGACATGCTCTGCAATGTGGCCAGCAAGTTCAATCTTACATTGGTTTACACGTTCTTGATGGCTGATGTGATTGATAGTGTCATGCGTGTGATAGGTAAATGTATCGCCGTACACAAAGTTTGGCTGTTTTTGATCTTCTTTTTTATCCATTTGAGACCATGCTGATTCTTCTTTGAAGCGTGGTTTAATTGGACGAATAGTCACTAAGCCAAGGTTTTTAACTTCTGAAAGAAGTACGGTAGCAAGAGCGTGACCAGCTTGGTGCGCCGCCAATATTTGTTGCTCTTGTTCTGAAACTTCTTTTGAATGAATCATTTCGATGCAACGGATAGTTTCATTCAAGCTTGCTTTGATATATTCTTGCGAAAGGATTGAGCCATCTAGTTTTGCTTTATTGATACCTTCAGTGATCATGTAATGAAGATCTTCATACGAAGCACCTTCAGTTTCAAGTGCAAGGTTTTCGATATCAAAGTTATTGAGGTTTGCTCCAAGACCTTTAAGTTTGCGTGTGATAAATATTGATCGATCTTTAAGGCCAGGGTATTCAAAACGAATTTCAGTACCAAAACGGCCACGTTGGCGTAATGATTCATCGATGTTTTCAGGGCGATTAGTTGCCGCAAGAATAATTACTTGTTTGTCTGGCTCGCTTTCAAGAGTACCACTCATAGCGGTGAGAAATTCTGCCAATGTATCTTTGCTGCCGCCAGCGCGCTGCAAGCCGAGCATATCAATTTCATCAACGAATAATACGCACGGAGCTTCTTTTTTTGCAAGATTTAGCCAGTATGAAATACCTTTTTCGATAATTAATGATGCAGGAATTTCATAAAAACCAAAGGTGTCTTTTTGACGACCTTGTTGTTTGATCACATGGAACAATTCGCCAGAAAGTGCTTTAGCACTAAATGATTTACCCGTACGTGTTGGCCCAAGAAGTAAGAATCCTTTTTGTGGAGTTCGCTTCGAGCGATCAAAGCTTTCTGGGTCTGCCATATAAGAAACCAATACAGACAGTTCTTTTTTTACATGCTCTAAGCCAACGAGATCAGCAAAAGTTACTTTTGGATCTAATTTAGATTCTAAAGAAGAAATGTTTTGTTTGCCAAATGCGCCACCACGAAACGAGTTGTGCAATTTGCTTACTTTATTTGTAACCTTTTGCCATGCAGATGCTATTTCAGCTTTATAAAATGGTGCAGCTATGCAGCCTGACCACCAAATAGGACCCATGAAAGGATGTTGTGTTATTGCAAAAGCACGATCTTCAGCTTTTCCAAACCATTTAACTGGTTTTTCAACAGCGATTTTATTTATAGCATCTTTTTTTGCTGCAAGAAATTCAGCTTGATTCATATTTTCGACGCCAGTTCCATGTTCATCATAAACTTTATTATCAACGTCGGTTGATGTTGGCTTTGGATAACCAAGAAGGCCGCGCATGTATGAATTATCGCTGTCTGTAAAGCGATACCAAGAATAGAGCGCAAGAGCACCAGCAAAAGCGAGCATAGCAGTACGTTTTGTAAGGCTATATTTTTTTACTGGCTTAATAACCCAGTTATCAAAGGTGCGGTAAGCTTTATTGAAAGTGGTGATGCCAATGTTTTTTGCTTGCTCTGCAATGTTTTCTAATTTTTTATCGTTTTCTTGCATTTGCTCAAGAATAGTTTCAAAGTCGAGCTGTTGTTCAGGGTTGCGCAATTGGAGTGCGCTTAAGTCAAAAGGTTGAAACCCATCAAAGCCTTTAGGTATTTCATTTTCAAGATGATTTAAAATAGCTTGGTTAAAGTTAACCAATGCAT
>JAJDAB010000351.1 GCA_029262095.1 Candidatus Hydrogenedentota bacterium | reverse complement strand
CGATCGCTTCGATGTCGCCGCGCGCTTGTTCCGGCGGCATGTACACCGGCGTTCCCATGACTTCGCCCATCTTCGTTCGATCTGAGCTTCCACCGGAATTCGAATCCAAGTGGACCGTCTTTAGCCCCTCTTCCAATTGCGTTGCTTGAATATCGCGGCGGCCCTTAATTTTTGCCAGCCCCCAATCGATGACAACGGTCTCTCCGTATTCGCCGACCATCACATTTGAAGGCTTCAAATCGCGATGAATGACGCCGCGGCTGTGCGCGTACGCCATGGCCTGGCATAGATCGACATAGTGGGGGAGTAGCGCCAATCGCTCGCTTAGGGTCGAACAGCGACGTAGCGCCTTCGACAACGTATCGCCGCGGACATACTTCATCGTGTAGTACGGCGCATTGTCCTTCCGGCGGCCCAATTCGTACACCGGAACGATCGATGGATGCTCCAACTGTCCGGTAATCTGCGCCTCTTGAAGAAAGCGCGATTGTTTCGACGTTGACTGCTGCTGATCGCTGGGGGTCTTGCGCGCCGACCGTTTCGGCGACTCATCCAGCAACACCTTCATCACGATTTCCCGACCGAGATCGCGGTCGTCTACCAACAACACACGCCCCATACCGCCGCGGCCTTGCTCGCCGCGTTCGTGATAACGGCCGGCAGGTTCCTCGTGCAATGCTTTCGATGCCATATCCGGCGGCGGCGGACCGGCCACCGTCTCATCCCGGACGTTCCATCCCTCGGGTGTCTTGATCACAGTGCCCTGAAATGAGTTTACGACTTCGTCATTACCGCCGAACGCCGCCAGCGTTTTTGTAACGTCGCTATCGTTTGCCGCGATCGCGCGATCGACGAAGTCGTCCAATAGTTTTCGATCGGATTCCGTCAATGCGTCGGCACTGACCAAACGGTCCGAGAGCGACTGCGCCGGATCAGCCGCCCAGAGCGCGGCTGCCTCGACCAGTTGCCCGGCGGTCACCTGCTTCAGTTGGACGGCCAAGACCCCAAACAATAGGTTTCGATCGTGTTCGCGTGATGTCTTTATGGATTCATTCATGCACTATTTCTTTGACCGTCGCGGCTGGATAGGCGAAGTCGAGGCAATTCAATCAAGCGCTACCTGTGCCTTATTGCTTGACATAGTAGCGCAAATCTCACACGAAATTGGAGTGTACCAGGGCAGGATACGCTACGACGCCCATTTGTTTGCGTAAGATTTGGTCGGCCTTGTGGGCAGAAGCCCGGCTTGAGATTCTGAAATATTTTCTGTGATAACAGAATAATTGTCAATAAATTATTGAGTCGTTTTTGTAATTTAAGCGAAACATTTTGTTCCATTTGATGTCTAGCCTCGCTACAATCCCTGTGTCAATCGCGGAAGATTCCGCTACCGCTGGCTGCGGGAACTAAGAGTATCAAAGACTGGAACCGGAACGTTATGGATTTGCGTGGGCAAATTCAATGGGTCCGCTGATCGGTTAGAAACTGGAATATGTCAAGCTCGGTACAAACGTATAGTTCTGAAAATCATCCTGTTCTGCGCGCGGCACGATCCGTGCCGCAATGGTTCGCGTCCACTACACACACGGACGCACTCAACACCATCACGAATGCGGTGGATTACCAAAAAGGGTATGCGTGTATTTTTGGCGAGCCCGGTTCGGGTAAGACCTCAGTGCTAAATGCCTACGCGACTCATGCGTGGCGTGGGTATGTTCACGCCGTCAAAGTCGATGGTCAGTCTGGTGGCCACTCGGCGTTTATTCAATCAATTCTTGAGCGTCTCCGCGTCGATGCTCATGACAAAGAACCGCGCTGGCTTCGCCGTCGGCTTCAGCTCGCTGCGCAACTTCATATCGCGAAAGACAAACCCCTGGCGCTGCTGGTGGATAACGCTCAAGCGCTCGAAGACGAAGTTCTTTCTCAGTTGCACCTCTTGATCGATAGCTCGGCGGGACAAGAAAGCATCCTGCAAATTGTTCTTGCGGGGACAACCGAACTCGATGCGCGTCTTCGTTCTTCTATACTGGCCCCGATCAATCAACGACTGGTTACGCGCGCGGTGCTTACACCTATCGAGTACGAACAACGCATCGAATTTATTCACACGTTCCTTTCCCAAAAATCGATGGCGACTGGATTCGAACTGCCGGAGCGCACCCTCCGGCGAATCGCCCGGAAGTCCCGCGGCAATCCTGCGGAACTTGTGTCGCTGACCAAGCAGGCTATTCGACGCTTGCACGCAGATACGAACTTGGGATTTCTCCGTTCCCGATCTGCCCGCCCAACTCGATTGGCGGCGGACCACCGTTCTACAAACCTTTCGACGGATTCGGCTGCCGACATCTCGTTCTAGGAACGGTTTTTCCCCCTTCGCGATTAGTTGCGACATTGCGGCGTCAATTCAACATCGCGTCTCGACCAAGGTCTGTGAGTTTGGTAGAGGCGACGATATATATTGTTGACAAAAAGTGTGTGTCTTTCAGCGGTCCTCGGAGAGAAAGCACAAATTTTTTACGAGTAAGGTTGTCGCTCGTAGCGATGTAGGCAACTCCTGTTTTCGTGAAGAATCCTTGCGTTCTCTGAATCAGGCGCCGATAGCAAATCAGTAGCCGCAGGTACTGTGGAGGAAGGTCAAGAGTAATGGACCCGTGGTATTGGAACGCGCAGAGCGGGTACGAGAGGCGAGTAAACGCGTATCTCAAGTAGAAGCGCGACTAAATTAAATGAACGACAAAACTGGCGCATCAGCGGCATCGCCGCTGGTGCGTTAACTACCCGGCGTATCCAAATAACGGAACGCTTGCGGGAATGTCACCGACGCAGGACCAATCGAAACAACCACGTCTTCTAGGACGGCCCCCGTTACCGTTGAACTCGGAATGGTCCCTACAATGCGCTTGCTCGTGACCAAGGTAAGCGTTGCAGGCACACCGCCGATGGTAACGGAGGTATTGCCCAGCGTGCCGAAGTTTGCCCCGGCAATTGTGAATTCGTGGCCTCCCGTTGCGGGTGCACGCCATGGGTAAATGTCGTACAACGTCAAACCGGTCGCCGCGATGTCGTCTGGAACCGCTTTCATGACCTTGTTACTGGTGTAGTCGATTCCGAGAATGACACCGCCCGGCGCGCCAACGAGATTGAGGACGCTGAAATCCTGGAACATCGTGGATACTGAGTCTGCGGTCGTACCGTCTGCGGAGAGCGCCACACGGAACGTCTTGCCGTTCCACTTCTGCGTAATCAATTCGCCGCGCATTGCATTGTTGAACGTTTGCGCCCGGTATTCGATGATGCCGTTCGTTGACGAGGAGAACGTCGTCAACGGCTTCTCAAATACGCCTGGCACGGTGTCTTCATCCGGATCGTGGTATACGTTTTGACGCGGATCCTCTTCACCGCGATTGCGGTTAGGTGATCCATAGTAATTCCCGTCTTCAATCAAATTCAGTTCGTCCGGCGCATACGGATCATTTGTTTGTGAATTGGGTCCAGTCGAGGCTTCGCCGAAGCCACCGTTCGGTCCATTGTCCGTAGCGTATAGACGGCCATCGAGGGTGTACGCGATATTAAACGGGTTGCGAACACCGGCGCCGAATACATCAATATCGACGCCCGCATCTAATTTAACGTCACCACCGTCGACCTGGTCGTCACTTGGTGAACCGCCCGATGAGAAGTGATAGGTGGCGTCGCCGTTGTAGCCCGGCTGTGAAATGTTCAGGCGCAAAATAGCCGCGGACAATGGTGACTCGGGCAGGTCACCGATGTTGCAGTCCGGTACACCCGCATTCGTGTTGCCGCCGACGCAGAGGAAGAGGTCGCCGTTGTCAT